>CALAFS010000247.1 GCA_937892405.1 uncultured Clostridia bacterium | reverse complement strand
TGCCGACCCCGAAAAATTCCCCCACGGCATGAAATACGTAGCGGACGAAATTCACAAGATGGGGCTGAAGTTCGGCATGTACTCCTGCGCGGGTGCTGTGACCTGCGCGTTCTATCCCGCGTCGTACGAGCACGAGTTCATCGACGCCGAGACTTTCGCCTCGTGGGGCGTGGACTATCTGAAATACGATTATTGCTTCCGTTCGATCGGGACGCCGGGGCACCTGCTCTACAAGCGCATGGGCATTGCCCTCGCCAACTGCGGGCGGGACATTCTCTTCTCCGCCTGCTCGTGGGGTGCGGACGACACCCGCGTGTGGATGAAGGAGACGGGTGCGAACAGCTGGCGCTCGACGGGTGACATTTTCGACAACTGGAATTCGGTGCGCGACATTATCCGCTATCAGCTCAAATACATGGAATACAACGGACAGGGTTGCTTCAACGACCTTGACATGCTGGTCTGCGGTATGCACGGCGCGGGGCATGTCGGTCAGGGCGGTTGCACCGACAAGGAATATTTCACGCACTTCGCCTTCTGGTGCTTCTACGGTTCGCCCCTGATGCTCGGCAACGACATCACGAAGACGGACGCGGAAACGATGAAGATCGTGACGAACCGCGATCTGATCCGTATCAATCAGGACACGAAGTACAGCCAGCCCTTTTTTATCGGTCGGCGCATGGATAAAAATCAGAAGCGCAGTGTCGACGACGACACCTACTATGCGAATTACCCGGACGGCGTGGTGCTCCTCGCAAAGTTCCTCGACGACGGGAAGATCGCGATCGGAGAATTTAACCTTTCGGACGGAGGCACCAATCGCTTTTCGAGCTCCTTCCTCACCGAGTCGGTCGGCGTACCCGAGTCGAGCGGCAAGAAGCTCCGTCTCACCGATGTGGAGACGGGCGAGGTGATCGAAAGCAAAAACGGGATCGTAGCGCTCCGCAATGTGGAGCCGCACGCATCCGCCGTTTACCTTGCGGAAGTGATCGACGCCTGATGTCCCGCTGTATCGAATGCAAGAGAGAGGTCACACCCCTTGATATCTCTCTGACGAAAAAGCTGACGAGTCGGGCGGCAGAGCGCTTTCTTTGCAAGGCATGCCTCGCGAAGAAGTTCGCGATCACGGAAGCTGCGCTCGACGCGATGGCAGAGCGCTTTCGTAAAGAGGGATGTTCCCTCTTTCTATAAATCTACACTCCCGGAGGCTCCCGACCTGCCGCGCCCATCCTGCTGCGGTCGGGAGTTTCTCCGGGCATACAGGAAAGAAAAACAATGAATAAGGATCTCACAGTAGGAAAGCCGAGCACGGTACTGTGGAAGTTCTGTCTTCCGATGTTCGGCAGTATCATCTTTCAACAGCTTTACAACATTGCGGACAGTCTCGTGGCGGGAAAGTTCATCGGCAACGATGCGCTCGCCGCGGTGGGCAACAGCTATGAAATCACGCTGATTTTCATTGCTTTCGCCTTCGGGTGCAACATCGGATGCTCGGTGATCGTGTCACGGCTCTTCGGCGGCAAGAATTACCGCGACATGAAGAGCGCGGTCACGACGGCGCTGATCTCCTGCGCGGTGCTGTGTGCCGTCCTGATGGCGGCGGGTTACTTCCTGACCGACACGCTCCTGACGCTGATAAACACCCCGGAAAATGTGTTCGCAGGCTCAAAATTGTATCTTGATATTTATATTTTGGGGCTTCCGTTCGTCTTTTTCTATAATGTGGCGACGGGAATCTTCTCGGCGCTCGG
>CALAFS010000246.1 GCA_937892405.1 uncultured Clostridia bacterium | reverse complement strand
TAAAGGTAAGGGTGCAGGCTCCTACCCCGAGGTCGGCAAGAGAAGCGCGGAAGAGTCCATCGAGAGCGTAAAACAGCTGATGACCGGCGCGGACATGATCTTCGTCACCGCAGGTATGGGCGGCGGTACCGGTACCGGTGCGGCACCCGTCATTGCAAAAGCGGCACGCGAGCTCGGAATTCTGACCGTCGGTATCGTTACCAAGCCCTTCGGCTTTGAAGGTCAGAGAAGAATGAAACAGGCGGAGGAAGGTATCACCGAGCTGTCGAAGTATGTCGACTCCCTGATCGTCATTCCGAACGACAGACTGAAGCAGGTCGAAGATACTCACATCACGCTTGCCAACGCCTTTGAAATCGCGGACGATGTCCTTCGTCGCGGCGTGCAGTCGGTATCCGAGGTTATCAATGTCCCCGGTTTCGTCAACCTTGACTTTGCCGATGTAACCGCCATCATGAAGAACGCGGGCTTTGCTCACATGGGCGTCGGCGCTGCCAAGGGAACCGACAAAGCACAGCTCGCCGCCATGGCAGCGATCTCCTCTCCCCTTCTTGAGACGAACATTGCCGGCGCACGCGGCGTGCTGGTCAGCATTACCGCATCGCAGGACATTCAGCTTGAGGAAGTCGAGAAGGCTTCGCAGATGATTCACGAAGAGGCACATCCGGACGCCAACATCATCTGGGGTGCAACCTTCGATCCGACGCTGGAAGACGAAATGCGCGTGACCATCATCGCGACCGGCTTTGACAGTGTGAAGGACGACGACAAGACCGACCGTGACTTTGAAGAGCCGACCGAGGAGACGGAAGAGGCTGCCCCGAGCGCAACCGCCGAGACTGCCGTCCCGACCGTCGAACCGGAACCCGTAAGACCTGCTCCTGCTCCCACGCCCGCACCTGCACAGAGACCCGCACCGACCCCCGCGCCGGAAGCGACCCCTGCCGCAAAGATCCCGACGCCCGACGCCGGAGCGAACCCCTATCAGGAATACGATAACCTCTTCACCTGCATCAGAAAGGTAAAGAAATAAGTTCCCCGCACTTTGCAGAATACATAAGACTACCGCCCTGCGGAAAGCGTATCTTCCGCGCAGGGCGGTAGTTTATTTTTTGAAAAGTATAAATTTCCGTTCCGGCGGTTTTGCCAGGCTTTTCCGGCTTTCCCACGCTGTATACTTTTTCTCCAGCGCTGTTTTTGTAAAAATCGGTCGATTTTTTCTTCAAATTACCAAAACTAAGCCAAAAATATCGGAATTGTATACATTTGGCGTGGGTTATCCACTCTTCCGAATGTGGAAAACTTCCGGTTGTTTCCGACTTTTCCACAGCGAAAAATCGCGAAACGGAAAAGTGTAATTTTGAAAATGCGGAATATTTTTCGATGGTTTATCCGTTTTCCGACTGTCGCCCTTCCCCTTTTCTTTCGGTGTGTAATGGGGGGACGATCATATTCGCATGATGATAAATCGTGGCGCCCAGCGGCGCCGCAACGGCAAAAGAAAAACCGCCCGCGTCTCCGAACGGTTGTTGGAGACGCGGGCGGTTTTTCTCAACCCGATTTCTTCGGTATCAGATTCAATGCACCAGTGCGGAGATCAGAACATACGCCGCGCTCGCGATCATGAGAAGGGCAAGGGCGCCCGCGATAATCTGTGCGGTCAGAGATGTTTTTTTCATTTCGTTTCTCCTCTGTTAGAATTTTTATCGGCAGCTCTTGCCTCTTTTTTGGCTTCGTAATACTTCGCGAGAGATGCGGTCACATCGCGATGGCTGTTTCTCGTCCTCTCGGGAAGGAAGGTATTGATACGGGAAAGTCCGCGTGCCACGCTGTCGAGCGGTTCCTGCGGCATTGTGACGGGAAGATCGAGGACATGAGAGATCATCTTATCCAGTCCGAAGAGCTTCGCACCGCCACCGCTCAGAATCATTCCGTTCTTGAAAATGTCGTCGACACAGTCGATGGGAATCTTCTTTACACTCTCGGCGATCGCAAGGATCAGTGCGTGAAGCGGCTTTTCAAACACGCCAAGGATATCCTCGGTCGTCACATTCATATTCACACGGTTTCCCGTCAGGGAGAGGGTGCCGCGGATATCAATGCTCTCTTCTCCCCTTCCCTCCCAGACAGCACCGATCTTTTCTTTAATCGCGCGTGCCACCGAGATGGAAATATTGACATCACCCTGTGTGAGTATGTAATCCTTTACGGCGCGGTCGAAATCTTCTCCCCCGATATGTTCGGTGGAAGAAAAGAGGATCTCGCCCTTATGAAGTACGGCAATCTCCGTAGCGCCGGCACCGACATTCACCGAGATCGCGCTGATCGTCGGCGCATAGCCGGAGCCGATCAGTGCGGCGAGTGAGCGGCGCACGCCGAAGCACTCGGAGATCCCCGCCGCCGCCATGATGTCGTACAGTTCTTTTTCCTGTCGCGGAACACAGTCGGCGGGCAATCCGATCACACACCGTATCTTGTCGGCGGGACGAATAGCACGCACCGCATTTGCGATAATGGCGCCTGTCAGCTCGCGGGAGTAGATCAGTCCGTTCTTGAAGGGACGCACAAGAATTCCTGCGGGAGTATCCCCTTCACCGGATTCGAGCGCCGCATTGCCGAGTGCGAGAACGCGGCTTGTCTTATCATCAATCAAAACGACTGACGGTTCACGCGAGATACCGGCGGTGACATCGCTGAGCGTAATGTTCGCATAGCCGAGATCCAGTCCTACTTTTGTGACCATGCCGCATTCCTTTCTGATAAAATCTTTTATTTATATATTATACTATATTTCGGTGACAATTGCAAGAGGTTTTGAAAGAATCATCGGGATTCTTCGGAAAATCTTTCCCGCAGTGTCGTATAACGCAGAATTTCGCGGTGATTTTCCACCATAGTATGCACAATATCCGCGCGTCCGACCAGAATCACCATGCGTTTCGCACGGGTGATCGCCGTATAAAAGAGGTTGCGCGTCAGAAGAAGCGGAGCGCAGGCGTAGGTAGGCAAAATCACAACGGGATACTCACTCCCCTGGCTCTTATGTACCGTAATGGCATAGGCAAGGTCCAGCTCGTCCAGAAGATCATAGGAATATTCCGCCAGTCTGTCATCGAAGCGTATCCGCATTTTTTCTTCGGTCGGAAGGATCTCTTCGATCACACCGATGTCGCCGTTAAAGACTCCCGTACCGGCAACGCCGTTCTTTTCCCACTCCACATCGTAATCATTGGTATTCTGCATCACACGGTCGCCGACGCGGAAAGTGACGCCGTGGCTCTGTTTTTCCTTTTTGAATGTTGCGGGCGGGTTCAGTCGCTCCTGCAATCTAACATTCAGCAGCTCAACACCGCCGGCGCCTTTTTTCGACGGGGAGATGACCTGAATTCTGTCGCGGATTTCTTTGCCATAGGTCTTCGGCAAGCGGTTTGTAATCAGATCCGCCACCGTATCGGCGATCGTGCGTTCGTCCTCCCGTCTGACAAAGAAGAAGTCGGCGTCGGTGCGGGAGAGCACCGGCATTTCCCCACGGCGGATTCTGTGGGCGTTCGTGACGATGAGACTCTCAGCGGACTGGCGGAAGACCTCGGTCAGGCTGACCGTGCGCACCTGATCGCTCGCGATCAGGTCGGCGAGCACATTACCTGCCCCGACGCTCGGAAGCTGATCCGAGTCGCCGATCAGAATCAGGCGCGAGCCGCGGCGGATCGCGTGCAGAAGTGCCGACATCAGAGAAAGGTCGATCATAGATGCCTCGTCGACAATGATTACATTTTCTTCGAGCGGATTCTTCTCCGAGCGGTCAAAGCGTACCGTCTCCTCTGCTCCGCGCTCCATGCCGAGCATGCGGTGCACGGTCTTTGCCTCCTCGCTTGTCGCCTCGCTCATTCGTTTTGCCGCGCGTCCGGTCGGCGCGGCGAGCACCGTCTTCATTCCGAGGGAGTCAAATACAAAAAGCATCGCGCGGATAACCGTCGTCTTTCCCGTTCCGGGACCGCCGGTCAGAATCATGACGCCGCGGTGCAATGCCTCATACAGCGCTTCCCTTTGCAGGGTGGCATATTCGATACCGATCCGCGCCTCCGCCTTCTCCGCGAGCAAGGCAATGTCGGAAGCGGAGTATTTCGGGCAGTCTCTGTCAAGGGCGAGAAGTTTTTTCGCGATATATCCCTCCGCCTCGTCGATCTCCCGTGTCATTATCATCTCGCGCTCCCCCGCGACAAAGCGGGCAAGGCGTCCTTCCGACAGGCATCGTGAAAGATGTTCCGTGAGGATATCGGGAGAAAGTCCGAGCGTCTCGGTCGCGGCGGCGATCAGCTTCTCCTTCGGGAGGCAGGTATGCCCGTTGACACGGGCGTTATAGTTCAGAATGTAGCAGAAGCCGTAGAAAACACGCTCCGGGTGGTCGGGGGTGATACCGAGCGTATGGGCGATCGCATCCGCCTTTTCAAACGGGATACCGCACGCCTCTGCGCAGAGAATATAAGGATTATCGGTGATCTTTTCCACAGAGTCGCCGCCGAGCTGCTTATACACCCGCGTGACCTCGGAGGTACCGAGACGGTCGCCGCAGAACATCATCAGGGAACGAAGCCCCGTCTGCTCGCGAAACGCCTTGGAAATCGCCGCCGCTTTTTTGGGGGTGATACCCGAGATGTCGGTCAGCCACTCGGGGTGATTCTCCATCACCTCGAAGGTGTCGACGCCGAAGCGGTTGACGATCTTCAGCGCGGTCACGGGCCCGACGCCCTTCACCGTACGGGAGGTCAGATATTTCAGAATATCGTCCACCGCCTCGGGCAGGCGCTTTTCAAAGGAGAGCACGGCGAGCTGTTTCCCGTATTCGTTATGATAGGTCCAGTATCCGTGCAGAATGATTTTCTCCCCTTCCGACGGCATCGGAATTGTGCCGACGGCGGTAATCAGCGTATTCTTTTCATCGAGGACTTCCAGAACGGCATAGTCGCTCATCTCGTTGTAGTATACGATATTCTCGATAATGCCTTCTACCGTCGAATCGGCAGCGCGTTTTTCATTCATGGGAGTCCTCCTTTCCGCCTTCGGGCACAGGCAAAACATTCACTCTTCTATTATACTAAATTTTCGCGTCGATGGCAATAGGTTTTCCGAATATTCCGACAGGATCTCCTATGAAATTCCAAAAAAAGCAACCGCCGCGGGCGTATGCCCGTGGCGGTCGCTTTCTCACTCCGTGGGATCAATATCCACAATAGGGGTGTCGATGGGGTTGTTGTTATCTCCGAAAGGATTGTCCTTGTTCCCGGTGTTGTCGCCCGAAGACGGATTGTCCCCGTTGTTGTTCGGATCATCGTTCTGCGGTCCGCAGGCAACCAGCATGAATACAAGAGAAATCACAAGGAGAAAAGCAAGTAACTTTTTCATCGGCGTACTCCTTTTATTTTTCCGCCCGCCGCCCTCATAAAGCGGTCAGCGGGCGTAGATAACGGAATTATTCGGAGAGTCTCTTCTCGAGATCGGCGAGCTCATCGTAAAGGACAGAGGGGACGCGATCACCCACCTGCTTATAGAACTCGCGGATACCTTTGCAGTCCTCGAGCCAAAGCTTGCGATCCACATTCAGAAGTCCCTTGAGATCGTCAATCGTCAGGTCAAGACCTGTAAGGTCGATGTCCTCGGGACGAGGCTCGTAACCGATCGGCGTGTCGACAGCGTCAACCGTGCCGGCGCAACGGGCGAGGATCCACATGATGACACGCATGTTGTCACCGAATCCGGGCCAGATGAAGTGACCGTTCTCATCGGTTCTGAACCAGTTGACATGGAAGATCTTCGGCGGGTTGGCGATCATCTTGCCCATGTCGAGCCAGTGCTGCCAGTAGTCACCCATATCATAACCGACGAAGGGTCTCATAGCCATGGGGTCACGGCGGACAACGCCGACGGCACCTGCGGCTGCGGCAGTCGTCTCCGACGCCATGATGGAGCCGACGAACACACCGTGCTGCCAGCTTCTCGACTGGTAAACCAGCGGAGCGGTCTTTGCGCGGCGTCCGCCGAAGACGATCGCGGTGATCGGAACACCGGCGGGATCGTTGAACTTATCGGACAGGCAGGGGCAGTTGGTCGCTTTCGCGGTGAAGCGGGAGTTCGGATGAGCGGCACAGGTGGTCTTATCCTTCTTGTCATACTTCGAGGGATCCCACTTGTTGCCCTTCCAGTCAATGCAGTTGGTCGGAAGATTGTCGTTGAGACCTTCCCACCAAACGGTATTGTCATCGAGGTTATGCGCAACATTCGTGAAGATGGTATCGCGCATAGCGGTATGAAGAGCGTTCGGGTTCGAGTGCTCGTTCGTACCGGGGGCAACGCCGAAGAATCCGTTCTCGGGGTTGACCGCCCAGAGTCTGCCGTCCTTGCCGACACGAAGCCATGCGATGTCATCGCCGACGCACCATGTCTTGTAGCCCTTCTTCTTATAGATTTCGGGCGGAATCAGCATGGCAAGGTTGGTCTTACCGCAGGCAGAGGGGAATGCCGCGGTGATGTACTTGATCTCGCCTTCGGGATTCTCGATGCCAAGGATCAGCATGTGCTCTGCCATCCAGCCTTCCTTGCGTCCGAGGTAGGAAGCGATACGAAGGGCGAAGCACTTCTTGCCGAGCAGAACATTTCCGCCGTATGCGGAGTTGACGGACCAGATTGTGTTGTCCTCCGGGAAGTGGCAGATGTAACGGTTCTCTTCATCGACATTGGCGCAGGCATGCAGACCCTTGATGAAGTTGTCGCTGTCGCCGAGTGCCTCGAGGACATTCTTGCCGACACGGGTCATGATCAGCATGTTCAGAACGACATAGATCGAGTCGGTCAGCTCGATGCCGTACTTCGCGAAATCCGAGCCAACAACGGACATCGAATACGGAATGACATACATCGGCTTTCCTTTATAGGAACCGGCGAAGAGCTTCGAGAGCTTCGCATAGCACTCTTTCGGCTCCATCCAGTTATTGATATTACCGGCATCCTCTTTCTTTCTCGTGCAGATGAAGGTGCGGTTTTCCACACGCGCAACATCGTTGACGGCTGTTCTGTGAAGATAGCAGTTCGGGAGCTTTTCTTCATTCAGTTTAATCAGCTCGCCGGAAGCCAGAGCCTGCTTACGCAGAGCCTCAGCCTGCTCTTCCGAACCGTCGATCAGAATGATGTCGGAGGGTTTTACCATCTCCGCCATCTCGGCGATCCACGCATTGACATACTTGTTGGAAGTCACATTGGTATTCATAACGCTTTCTCCTTTTTTGTCTTATCGTCGGACTCCCCTGCGGAAAGCCCAACTTCTCACAAATACGATTATAGCATATTTCCTTTTCTTTTGCAAGAATTACGGCAAAATATTTTGATAAAAAAAGAAAATATTTTATGACGGATTTATTACCTCTTCGACCGCCTTCCACGATTATGGTAAAAATATCCTTTTCTTCTTTTGTCGATTCTTCCGGTCTTTTGTCGCAGCCTGTGAAAAATATCGCAAAACTGGTAATATTCACCATATTTTGATGGAAATTTTTGTTAAATATTTCAGCGATTTTCCTCTTGTTTTTCTCCGTCATTTGTGGTAAAATGATATCAGTTTCCAAATACTACCAAAATTCACATAACCGAAGGAGAGAAAGAAATGGAAAACGAAGCGAAAATCTTACTTTGTGACGAAAACGCAGAGGAGCGCGAGCGCCTCAGTGCCGCTCTGCGGAAGGCAGGCTACACAGACATTGCCACCGCGGCGGACGGCGAGAGTGCCGTCAAAATGATGGAGAGCACCGATTACGACATTGCGATCGTGGATCTGTGGCTGACAAAACTCGACGGCATTACCGTCATCCGCAACACCGTGCGTCGCTCGGACAGGCACCCGGGATTCATTCTCATGTCCGCGATCAACCGTCAGAGTCTTCTGATGGAAGCCGCCGAAGC
>CALAFS010000245.1 GCA_937892405.1 uncultured Clostridia bacterium | reverse complement strand
CTTTTACGCGTCGGACTTCCGCCGCGGAAGACGGCTGACACGCCTGATCTTCTCGGTCGTGTTCCTTCTGATGCTGTCCTGCTTCATCTACGCCGTGACCTATTTCGGCAAGGTTGTCACCTTCAATGCCGGTGAGTTCTACCGCCTCGGTAAAGAGGTTGTGGGCGGCGGATTCTTCGGCGGAATTCTCGGCTTCGCCATCACGAAGGTATTCGGCTCGGTCGGTATGATCGTACTTGCCGTCCTTGTCTTCTCTCTTTACCTTACATACTTTTTCGCCGGAGAGAGCAATTCCGTGAAGGCATTCGCCCTCAAGGTGCTCGCCGCCCTCGCCACTGCGGCGTCCTTTGTCGAAAAGAAGCTGCGCATCTTCTTCAAAAACCGCAAGGAAGCGAAGGCAAAGCGGGTCGCCGCGCAGGAAAAGCAGAAAAAATCCGCCCTGCTTCACGACGACTTCTTCGCCGTGGACAACGGCATGCAGGAGCTGGAGATCGAGGAGCTCGGTATTCTCGAAACCCGCTCGCCCGAATCCATCGAAGAAAATCCCACCCTGCACGAAAAGGTCTATCCGAATAGCGCGGGAGAAACTCCCCGCCGCGCCGAGACGAGGAGCGCCGACTATTCCTTCTCCCCCGCCGGCACCTCTCCCCTCTCCGACACCGCGGCGGCGGACGACCGCCCGCCGATCATCATCGACCAGCCGCACGCCGAAGAGCCGGTGCGCGAGGCGCCGAAAAAGAGCAATTCCTACGGACTTGACGAAAGCGCGGAATCCGTATTTACGCAGGATTTCGACCCCTTTGACCTGACGATCAACCGCACGATGGCGGGCAAGGCATCGAGCCGCGCCTCTGCGGCATCCGAAAATGCGGGTGTCGGCGAGTATGCCGATTCCCTCGAGGAAGAATACCGCAAAAAGCAGAAAGCCGACCGTGACGAGGCATTCGAGCGCAAAAAGCAGGAGATCCTCGCCGGTATGAGAAAGAACGGCACCGCGCAGAGCGCCCCGCCGCAGAACACGCCCCACCGCCGCCGCATCATCGAATTCAACGAGATGGGCGAAGAAATCGTCGGCGGCACCGTCCGCGAATCGGGCGGCATCCACACCTCTATCGGCAAAAATCCGACGGAAGAGCCGCCCGCACCGAAAATAAACGCGGAAGTGCAAAACAACACCTTCTTCTCCGCGCCGCCGAGCACACCGGCACAGCCGATCACGGAAGAGCCGCTCTTCACTGCCACACCGTCTGCCGCGCGCACCGGAGAATCCCCGCACAATTACAGCCGTGCCGCCGCCTTCGCCTCGGGTATCCGACAGAATATCGCCGCGGAGCCGAAGCCGACGCCCGCCGAACCGGTACGGGAGACACTCGTCTACCGCACGGAGCCTGTGCGTGAGACACCGACCTACCGTCCCGAACCGGCACCCGCCCCCGTGAGAGAAACCCCGGTCTATCACACCGAAACCGTCAGGGAACCTGTTCGTGAGACGCCGGTCTATCGTCCCGAGCCTGCGCCCGAACCCGTAAAGGAAACGCCGGTGTACCGCACCGAACCGATCGCCGAGACGCCCGCCTACCGCCCCGCCCCGACAGAGACTCCCGTGACGCCCGTCACGGAGAAAAAGGAAGATCCCACCTTCCGTCCTTACAGCACCGAAGACGCGTTCCGCACCGTCATCGGAAAAGCCGAGCCGTCGGTCGATAAAGAACCGGAGCCGGAGGAAGAACCCGTGGGGGATCCGCTCCGTATCGAGCGCAGCGTTGTCCCGCCCTTTGACGCCGAGGAGGAAGAAGAGGACGAGGTACTCACCCCCGAGGAAGAGCCGGAAGAGGACGAGCCGTCGGACGAAGAAATCCCGCCCGAAGAGCGCAATCCGAAGGTGGAAGAATACCGCAACCGCTTCTCTTTCCTTGACGAAGAGGACGAAGACGCAAAAGAAGATTCCGACGCCCCCGAAGCGAGTGATGAGAGTGAAGAAGACGACGCCTCCGCCCCCGCCGACGAGGCCACTGCGGACGACGCAGAAGACGAAGAGAGCGACGATGAAGAGGACGACGCGCCCCCGTTTGACGGCGGACGGCAGATCAGCTCCCGCTTCACCGAATACATGAACCAGATGAAACAGTCCGAAAAGCAGGCAAAGGCGCCCGCGGAAGAAAAACCCGCCTATGTCCCGCCCGACTATTCGGATTACAAATTCCCGCCCGTCGATTTCCTTCTCCGCGGTGAAAACACCGAGGGGGACACCGAGGAAATCCAGGAGAACGCCGAAAAGCTGATCGACACGCTCGCCTCCTTCAAGGTGACGGCGTCTATCAAGGGCGTCGACCGCGGACCGCGTATCACGCGCTACGAGGTGGTGCCCGCCCGCGGCGTTAAGGTCAGTGCCGTCACGAACCTTGTCGACGACATTTCCCTTGCCATTGCGGCAGAGGGTATCCGTATGGAGGCGCCGATCCCCGGCAAGAGCGCCATCGGCTTTGAAATCCCGAACCGCAAGCCGCAGACGGTCAGACTCCGCGATCTTATCGAGACCGAAGACTTCGCCCTCGCAAGCTCCAAAACCACCGCCTGCATCGGAAAAGATGTCACGGGCAACCCCGTTTTCGGCGACATTGCAAAGATGCCGCACATTCTGGTTGCCGGTGCGACCGGTATGGGTAAATCGGTCTGTATCAACGCGATTTTGATAAGTATTCTTTACAAAGCGCGCCCCGATGAAGTCAAATTTATCATGGTCGACCCGAAGAAGGTCGAGTTCAACAACTACAACGGTATTCCTCATCTTCTGATCCCCGTCGTCACGGAATCCAAGCAGGCGGCAGGCGCCCTCATGTGGGCGGTGGAGGAGATGGAAAAGCGGTATGAGCTGATCGAGGCACTGCGTGTCAAGAAGATCGACGATTACAACGAAAAGGTCAAAGCCGATCCTTCCCTCGGTACGCCGATGCCGAAGATTATCATTATCATCGACGAGCTGAATGACCTGATGGTACAGGTACGCGACCCTGTCGAGAACCTGATTATGCGTCTCGCACAGAAGGCGCGTGCTGCGGGTATTCATCTGATTATCGGTACCCAGCGCCCCTCGGTCAATGTCCTGACCGGTGTCATCAAGGCGAACATTCCCTCCCGTATGACCTGTAAGGTTTCCTCGAATGTCGACTCCCGCACCATTCTCGAACAGGGCGGTGCCGAAAAGCTCCTGAACAACGGTGATATGCTCTACTGGCCGGTCGGAAAGCCGAAGCCTCTGCGTGTGCAGGGTGCCTTTGTCACCGACGGAGAGCTTGAGCGGATCATGGATTATCTGAAGGCGCAGTCGAAGGGCAATACCTACGACGAGAGCGTGCTTGAAGAGATCAACCGCGCGGCGCAGAAGTGCTCGAAGAAGAAGGACTCCATGAACGATGATGACGACGGCGGCGACGGTGAATCGGGTGACGGCGTCGGATACCTGAACGATCCGACCTTCCTCGACATTGTCGAGCTGGCGCTCAATTCCGGACGGATTGCGACGAGCTTTATCCAGCGGAAGATGAGCATCGGCTACGGCAGAGCCTCGAAGTACATCGACATCATGGAAGAGCTCGGTATCGTCGGCGAAGCCAACGGATCGAAGCCCCGCGATGTCCTGATTACCAAGGACGAGTGGCACGAGATGCTCGCCCGCCGCTCCCTTGACGAATGATTCCCTTCCCCGATCCCGTTTTCGCTTTCCCGCAAAAACTCTGCGAATTTTCATGCCGCCTATGGCGCATGAAGGAGGTTATTATGATTTATGTACTTCTTGCCGAGGGCTTTGAAGAAATCGAAGCCCTGACGCCTGTCGATATGCTCCGCCGTGCGGGCTACGAAGTGCGCACGGTCGGAATCACCGGAAAGACCGTTACCGGCGCACACGGAATTCCCGTTGTCGCCGATCTTACGGCAGACGAAGCGGGCACCGACGGCGTGCGCATGGTCGTCCTTCCCGGCGGCATGCCGGGGACGAAAAACCTCGCCGCTTCCCCTTTTGTCAAAGAAATTCTGGCAAAGGTACACGCGTCGGGTGGGATTCTCGCGGCGATCTGCGCCGCGCCGACCGTCCTCGCAAAATTCGGCTATCTCAAGGGCAAGCGCGCGACCTGCTTCCCCGGGTTTGAAAAAGAACTGTCGGGCGCGGTATATACCGACCTTCCCGCTGTGACGGACGGAAAGATCGTCACCGGCAAGGATATGACCGAGGCGCTCGCCTTCTCCGTCGCACTGCTCGCCATTTTAAATACGGCGGAGTCTCATGCCTGACATTTCTCAAAGTAAGGACGGCATTTCCTGCACATTTTTTCAAAACGGGAACGCATTCCCGCTGTAAAACGGAGTTTTATGGAAAACAAAAGAAACGAAAAAAAGATAACACACATCGCCTACCGCTGTCCCGAATGTCTTGACACGGTAGTCGGGATCGTCGGGCAGTTTGCCCTGGCAGCGGATATGCTCCGACTGCGCTGTCCCTGCGGAAAATCCGCGGCGGACATCTCCGTGGCAAAGGACGGGAAGGTACGCCTGTCCGTCCCCTGTCTCCTCTGCCGCAAAAATCATGATTTCACGGTCGCCTCTCCTCTCTTCTTTGACCGCGACCTGTTCCGTCTCAACTGTCCGTATGCCAATGTTGACATCTGCTTTCTCGGGGAAAAAGAAAAGATCGACGGCGCGCTTGACGAGTCCGCCGAGGCGCTCGGGCGTCTCGCGGCGGACTACGGCGCCGAGTCGGTCAAGGATCTCGCTCCCCGCGATATGGACGACGACGAAATTCTTCCGGAGCCGGAAATTTACGACATGGTGCGCTTTCTCGTCAAGGAGCTGGAAGCGGACGGGGAGATCGACTGTCCCTGTCACAGCGGGCATTATGATTTCCGCTTCACCGACAGCGGGGTGCAGGTCTTCTGCCCCGACTGCGGTGCGACCTACACCTTCCCCGCCGACAGTGCGGAGGGCGTGAGAGAATCTCTCACGCTCGATCATCTGACGCTCTCCTGACGCAAAAGAACCGCTACACGCCGTAATAATCTCTGAGTCCCCGATACATACCGAGGGCGAAGAGATCGGGAGAATACGCCATCAGCTCCGCGTCCTGCGGATTGCTGATAAAGCCCATCTCCACGAGCACCGCTGGCATGCGGGTTTTCTTCAGGACATAGAGCCCCGGACGGTACACGATCCCGCGGTTACGGAGTCCCGTGACAAGGTGAAGTTCGGCGAGAATGTCCTCCCCTACGCCGATAGCGACGCGTGAGGAGGGACCGTAGACGAGCGCCTCGCTCCCTGTGGCGCGCGGATTCTCCGCCGCGTTCGTATGAATAGAAAGGTAAAGATCGGCGCCCCAAGCGTTCGCTTCATCGACGCGCACGCGCAGACTGCTCGCATTGTTCGTACCGAGTATGGTGCTCTCCGTCGGACGCGAGAGCCGCGGCTCAAACGCGGGATCCTCCGAAAGATAACGATAGAGGCGCTGCCCGACCTCATAGGTGATGTCCTGTTCGTAAAATCCGTTGCCTTCCGCGCCGGTATTGAACCCCGAGGGGTTGTGCCCCTGATCTATATAGACTTTGATTGCCATTTGCTACTCTCTGCTCCTTATCGGAAAACTCATTCACAAGTATCCTATGCAAGAATCGGAAAAATTGCCATGAACGAAATGAAACGCCTTTTGAGCTTTACCCGCCGCGCCGTAGACGACTACGGTATGATTGAGGACGGTGACCGTATCGCCGTCGGTATCTCGGGCGGAAAAGATTCCCTTACCCTGCTCGCCACCCTTGCCGAAATGCGCCGCTTCTATCCGAAAAAGTACGATGTCGTCGCCATCACGGTCGACATGGGCTTTGAAGGGCAGGATTTCTCCCCGGTGCAGAAATTCTGTGACTCTCTCGGAGTCGAATACCGTGTGGTACCGACCGAGATCGCGAAAATTATCTTCGATATCAGAAAAGAGCCGAACCCTTGCTCTCTCTGCGCGAAGATGCGCCGCGGCTCCCTCCACGCCGAAGCACAGGCGGCGGGGTGCAACAAGGTTGCCCTCGGTCATCACTATGACGACGCCGTCGAGACTTTTATGATGAACCTCTTCTTTGAAGGGCGGCTCGGTTGCTTCTCCCCCGTCACCTACCTCTCGAACCGAAAGCTGACGCTCATCCGTCCCCTGCTTTACGCGCAGGAAAAGGATATTATCTATTTCACAAAAAAACGCGGGCTTCCCGTCATCAAAAGCCCCTGCCCCGAAGACCACGCCACCGAGCGGGAAAACATGAAAATTCTCCTCAAAAAGCTTGAAAAAGACAATGATGGTTTACGCCACCGCATTTTTCACGCGATGTGCAAAGGAGAAATCGACGGATTCAAGAAGATGGGACGATACCC
Source organism: uncultured Clostridia bacterium (assembly GCA_937892405.1). Taxonomy (GTDB): domain Bacteria; phylum Bacillota; class Clostridia; order Oscillospirales; family CAG-272; genus UBA1740. The sequence continues at coordinate 1,552 of CALAFS010000245.1, read as the reverse complement.
AGACGCGGGTAAAATCGAAGAAAACAAAGACGGACAGTAAACCGTCTTTCAAAAAGACGACAGGACAACCGTGCATTCTGGCACGGTTGTCCTGTCGCTTTTCTCCTTCATTATTTACGGAAGCTTTCTCCTGATGTGAGGACACATTCTCTCCCACCCATACGCAGATACAGATCGCGGTCGCTCGGGTTGAAAAGGCAGTCGCCTTCCCTGCGGAGCATTGCCGCCGCGCTCGCGTAATCGAAAATCTCGCCGACGGGTGCATAATAGTATTTCTCAGGTTGCCCGCCGTAGCGGGTCACAAAAGTCTCAAGTTCTCTCCATTTTCCGGCGTTCTCAAAATCGACGGAATGAACCCCAAAGCAGAAGAACTTCAGTCCGTCGTCGGAAGGACATGCGGCATATTCCTCCGCCACGGGAAGAAGGCAGGTGACATCGGCGGTATAGCTCCATTCGGGAAACGCGGGAATCCGAAACCCGTCCGCTCCGCGCACGGCGCCTGTCCGACGGATTCCGTAATAGTGCCCCGACGAGGCGAGGCGGTCAAAGATGACATCATCCTTCTGACGAGAGTAGGGATAGACGAAACTCCGGACGCTCCCCTCACCGAAGACCTCATCAAGTGCAAGACGGGACTCCTCCGCGATCGCAAGATAGGTCTCTCTGTCCGCCGCATAGAGCCAACGGTGTGCTCGCATGTGGTAAAGCCCTGTGCGTTCGGTGCGATAGAGCTTTTCGGGGTCTGCCGTCGCAGGATCAAACGGATCGTCAGACACCGTATACACCCGCCCGGGATCCAGCGCCATCGGGTGGTATGCCATATGATTGGCGATCTCATGCCCGGCGTAAAACGCCCGATACCCGGCGGGTGAGAGTGTGCTCATCCGATTCGGGCAGAGGTTAAAGGTACCGCGAAGCCCTGCGGGAGAAACCACGGACAAAAGTTTCTCGTCCATCGCCACATTGCCGTCATCTATGGTAAAGGTGATGGCTTTTTTCGTAAAATTCGGGTAACAGATCTCGACTTTCATTGCGTTTTCCTCCATGTGTTACGCGGTATATTTTCCGCGATCAATGCCCTTTTGGAAAGCGGTACGACTTCCCCGCGCGCAGAGTCACACGCACGCCGTCCACCTTCAGGAAAAGGTCGACCTTGCTCGGATTTTCGATCCCGTCCTCCTTGATTTTCAGCATGCCGACCGCGTCCTGATAGTCGAACAGCTCACCGACCGGTGCATAGTAGAAGGTTTCGGGGCGGTTGCCGTACGCCGCGGCAAAATCGACGAGGACATTCCATTTTCCCGCATTCTCGAAGTCGTGCGAGTGCACACCGAAGCAGAAGAATTTCAGCCCGCCGTCGTCGGGATATTCCTCGTAAAGCCTGCCGATCTCGGTCAGATTCTCATAATTTGCATTGTAAGACCACGCCATGCGGTCGGCGGGAAAGGCAAATCCCGTCGTATCCTTGACGCAGCCGGTAATGCGGACACCGTAATAGCCGCGTTTTTCGAGATATTTTTTCAGTCGCTCGCTCTTCTGATTGCCGTCGGGA
>CALAFS010000244.1 GCA_937892405.1 uncultured Clostridia bacterium | reverse complement strand
GGACGAGCACACGCCCGATCTCGGGGCGGCGGTAAGGCGGAAGCTCCAAGGTAAACGAAGCGGGCACCCCGCGCAAAAGCGTGTGCGAGAGGAGCCATGTCACAGCGAAGGTGGCAAGTACCGAGAGAAGAATCAGACAGGTCAGGAGGAGCGCAACCGAAAGCGTCGCCCCCGCAGTGCCGAGCACACCGACAAAAAAGAGGGAAAGCAGGGTAATCATCATGGGGAAGCGACCGTTGCAGGGGACGAGGCTGTTCGTCAGAATGGCGAGCGTCCGTTCCCTGCCCGAGTCCATGATGCGGCATCCGACAACCCCCGCGGCGTTGCACCCGAAGCCCATGCACATGGTAAGCGCCTGCTTCCCGCAGGCACGGCAGGCGCGAAAAGGACGGTCGAGATTATAGGCGATCCGCGGCAGATACCCCGCGTCCTCAAGCAGAGTAAAGAGCGGAAAGAAAATCGCCATCGGCGGCAGCATGACCGAGACAACCCACGCGAGCGTGCGGTACATGCCGAGGACAAAAAGCCCGTGCAGCCACGCAGGAGCGTCCAAAAGCACAAAAAGATCGGTGAGTAGATCCTCCAGCGCGAAAAGTCCCTTGGCAAGAAGCGCGGAGGGGACATTCGCCGCATAAACGGTCAGGAAAAAGAGAAAACCGAGAAAAAGGAGCATCAGCGGATAGGCGGTCCATTTTCCTGTGAGGAGGCGGTCTAGCCTCTCGTCCCGCCCCCTGCCCTCCCGCTTTCCGCTGTGAACGCAGGCGGCGGCAATTTCCCCTGCCCGCCCGACGAGGGTGCCGACGACCGTGTCGCGATAGGCGTCGGCGTCGATCCCCGCCCCGAGAAGCTCTTCTCCCGCCTCGGCGGTGGCGAGAGAAATCTCGGGATCGGAGAGAAGCTCTCTGCCAAGAAAGTGCTCCGCCTCTCGGATCAAAGGTTCGTCGCCTTCCAAAAGACGCATAGAAAGCCATTTTATGTTTACATTATCAATATGTTTATCGGAAAGCACGGAAGAGACACGCGCCACGGCACGCTCGATCGCCTCGGGATACTTTGTGGCCTGCGGATGACAAAGTGCAGGCGTTTTCATCACGCTGTCAAGGGTGGAAAGGAGAGCGCGGAGGGTGGACTTCTTCCTTGCGGTTGTACCGACGACGGGGACGCCGAGGCGTTCCGAAAGGGCGGAGAGATCGACACGGATTCCCCGACGCCCCGCCTCATCGAGAAGATTGACACACACGACGGTACGCTCGGTGATCTCGATGGTCTGCAGGACGAGATTCAGATTCCGCTCAAGGCAGGTGGCATCGCAGACGACCACCGTCAGGGCGGCGCCGCCGAAACAGAGAAAATTGCGCGCAACCTCTTCCTCTGCCGAATGGGCAAGGAGCGAATAGGTGCCCGGAATGTCGACGAGTGCGTAATCGGTACCGCCCGGTGAGCGGGTATATCCCACGGCGGAGGTCACCGTCTTTCCCGGCCAGTTGCCCGTATGCTGGTGCATACCGGTCAGAGCGTTGAAGACCGTGCTCTTCCCCACATTCGGATTTCCTGCCAGAGCGACGGTCGGCATGCCGTCCGTCCCTTCCCATCTTGCGGCGTCCGTCGCGCCCCGTCCCACCGATTCCCTTGTCAGCCCCATCGTGCTCTCTCCTCATTATATACAGACTGTCGACGCGTCCTCCGAGCGAATGGCGATCACGGCACCGCGGATCCGATAGGCGGTGGGGTCGCCGCAGGGGCTTCTTCCCACGCACTCCACCGTCGTCCCCTCCACCAGTCCGATGTCAAGGAAGCGGCGGCGCATCGTGCCCTCGGTGCAGAGTCTTCGCACACGCGCGCACTCGCCCGGGCAAAGCTCGGATAAATTTCGTTTGTCCTTCATCTTCTCTTTGTCTCCTCCGTGGGCAAAAGATCATAGCTCTGCCCTTTTCTTTCTTATCCGGTGCCGAAGTCGGCTCCGCTAATCAGTGTATGAAAGAAGATAAGATTGCGTTCCGCACGCAGAGGAAGAGAAAAAGAAAAACCGCATGTCGCCTTCCGTAAAGGAAAGGCAATCTGCGGTTTTTTATCATATCGTAAAGAATTCTTTGCAAATATCAGTCGTCCGTCACGCCGGCAAGCTCGCCGACATCGCGGAGAATGTAGGTCGGACGATAGGGGAATTTCGCGACGCCCTCGGCATCGGTGACGCCCGAGAGGACGAGAGCGGTATCCATCTCGCTCTCGATGCCCGCGATGATGTCGGTGTCCATGCGGTCGCCGATGATGGCGGCGTCCTCGCGGTGGCAGCCGAGCTTTTTCAGTGCATGGCGCATAATCAAAGGATTCGGTTTTCCGACAAAGTATGCCTTTTTCCCCGTCGTCATCTCGATCGGAGAGATAAGGGCACGGCAGGCGGGAATGATCCCCTCCTCGGAGGGACCGGTGATGTCGCTGTTCGTCCCGATGAGCTTCGCTCCGCGGAAGACAAGGCGCACCGCCTTCTCGATCTTCTCATAGTTTAAGGAGCGGGTCTCGCCGAAGACGACATAGTCGGGGTTCACATCGTTCATGCTGAAACCCGCCTCATAGAGGGCGAAGGTCAACCCCGGTTCGCCGACGACATAGACCGAACCGCGGGGGCACTGCCCGGCGAGGAAAGAGGCGGTCGCGAGCGCGCTGGTGTAAAAGTGATCTTCGCTGACCTCCAGTCCCATGCGCCCGAGCTTCTGTGCAAGCTCGCGCGGAGAGCGCTCCGAGCTGTTCGTCAGAAAAAGAAAGTCCTTCTTCTCCTTCGCGAGGAAGTCGACGAATTCCTTGACATGCGGGATAATGCGGTTCCCGTGGTAGATGACGCCGTCCATATCGCAGATATAGGCGGATTTTGCTCTTAATTTTGTCAGATCCTGAGACATGAAAAACGAAATCTCCTTTGCGGATAAAATTTGCAGGTGTGCGGTATTCCGCGCACGAAAATCAGAGAAGAGGGGCGAAAATGCGGATGCCGTCGCGGAGCACCTTCTCGAAGAAGGTCAGCCCCGCCTCTTCCATCGTGACCTTCTGCGACACGGCGAGCGTCGCGAGATAGGAATCTCTCGCGTCGATGACGGAGGGAGAACCGTAAATCCAGACGGCGTTCTCAAAGTGGTGAGCAAGGCTCCGATAGTCGAAGTTGATCGTTCCGACAATGGTATAGAGGTCGTCCGCGACGAGGAGCTTCTCGTGAATAAATCCGGGGGTATACTCATAGATCGAGACGCCCGATTCCATCAGATGGGGGTAAGCGCTCTTCGTCATCAGATAAATCAGCTTTTTGTCGGGGATATGCGGTGTTACGATTTTGACATCGACGCCGCGTTTTGCCGCGTGGCAGAGCGCCTCGGTCAGATCGAAGTCAATGATCAGATAAGGGGTCGTAATGTAAACATAAGATTGCGCCTGATTGATAATATCAATGAAGGCGTCCTTGCCGGTCGAGCGTTTGTAAATCGGATAGGGACCGCTTCCGAAGGGGATATAATAGCCGCCGTCCGACTCTGCTGGGCGCACCGAGGCAAGGTAATCGTCGGTCGCGGTGACCGTCCGTGCGGCGAGGTCGAAGTTCGCGAGGAAGAGGCGGATCATGGCGGCGACCGCAGAACCGACCAGACGGCAGCCGCCGTCCTTCCAGTGTCCGAAGCGCTCTTTTTTATTGATATACTCGTCGGCGATATTGACACCGCCGGTATAGGCGACGCGTCCGTCGATAACAAGAATCTTCCGGTGGTCACGGTTGTTGTGCGCGGCAGTCGCCTTCGGCGTAATCCTCGCAAAACGGTAGCAGGAGATTCCCTCCGCACGGAGGGTGCGATCGTAATGGCTCGGGAGGGTACTCATACAGCCGATGTCGTCGTAGATCATGCGGACCTCGACACCGGCGGCAATCTTTTGCAGGAGGATCTCGTGGATTCCCCGCCACATCTCCCCGTCCTCCACGATGAAGAACTCAAGGAAAATATAGCGCTCGGCGCGGCGGAGATCGTTGAGCATGGAGCGGTACATATCCGCCCCCTCGGGATAGATGCGGGAGGAGGTATCGCGATAGACATCGGCAAGGTAGTCGTCGGAAAGGATTGCCATCGCCTTCCCCGCCGCGGCGGGCGACTCTTTGGCAAGCTCGTTGAAGGGATCCTGACTCGCCTGCGGCCCGAGCTTATGTACCCCGGCGACCTTCTCCATATGGCGGGTATCCTTTTTCGACATGCGGCGCCGGTAAAAGACGATATACAGAACAAGTCCGAAGATCGGCATGACGGTGACGACGACAATCCACGAAACCTTATATTCGGGATTGACATTGCGGTTGATGATCGCAACGACGGCGCCGATATGCGACGCAAGGATCAAAAGAAGCCATGCGGGTGAGAGAGTCGCAAGGTTGGAGATCAGAAGAGAATAGAAGGCAAGCTCAAGCAGAATGGCAAGGGTCGATACAGCATAGCGGGAAAAGACGATACGACAGAGCTTTCTCACGGAAAGTCCTCCTTTTTTTGTGGTTTTCCGGTCAGTCGACCGTCTGCACTTTCAGAAGGTTGGTGGTACCGGAGAGATTCAGCGGAACACCGGCGGTGATGACGGCACGATCCCCCGCTTTGGCGAGCCCGACCTGCTTTGCGCAGTCGATGGCATGAAGGAAGAGAGTCTCGGTGTCGCTCTGATAGAGGGACAGCACCGGAAAGACACCCCACGAAAGGGCGAGCTGATGGAAGGTCTTCTCCTCCGGGGTCGCCGCCAGAATGACCTCATGGGGGCGGAACTTGGAGACACGGCGGGCGGTGGCACCCGACTTTGTCACGGCGATGATGATCTCCGCATGCAGATCGCGTGCGGTCGTGACCGCGGCGTCGCAGATGGCGTTCGTCAGATCCGTCTCGTCGATGTCACAGCTGAGATTGCGGTAAGCGTCCATCTCGAAGGCGTCGCACTCCGCCTGCTCCGCGATCTTTGCCATAGTGCGCACGACAAGCGCGGGGTGATCGCCCGCGGCAGTCTCGCCCGAGAGCATGACCGCGCTCGTACCGTCGAAGACGGCGTTTGCGACATCGGTGATCTCGGCACGCGTCGGGGTGGCGGAATGAATCATGGACTCGAGCATCTGCGTCGCGGTGATGACGACCTTTCCCGAGCGGTAGCATTTGCGGATAAAGCGCTTCTGAATACCGGGGAGCTTCTCGAATTCGATCTCGACCCCCATGTCGCCGCGGGCGACCATGATGCCGTCCGAATGCTTCAGGATCTCATCGAAATTCTGCACGCCCTCGATGTTCTCAATCTTCGAGATAATGCGGATCGAATGTCCGCCATGGTAATTGAGAAAGTTACGCAGAGCGATGACATCCTCCTTGCGTCTGACAAAGGAGGCGGCGACGAAGTCCACCTTTTCCTTGACGGCGAAGAGAAGATCCGCCTCGTCCTTTTCCCCGATATAGGGCATCTCGATCGGGTGGTTCGGGAGGTTAATGCTCTTTCTGTCCGAGACGACGCCGCCGATCTCGACGACGGTATGCACCTCGTCCTCGGTGGTATCGGTGACACGCAGTGCCACGCGACCGTCGTCGATGAGGATTCTCACCCCTTCGCCGACCTGTCCGGGGAGTCCGGCAAAATTGATATAGGCATGCTCCGCCGTGCCGGGAATTTCCTTTGTCACAAGAGTGAAGGTGTCCCCCTCGTGAAGGGTGACGCGACCGCCCTCGAAGGTGCCGAGACGGATCTCGGGCCCCTTGGTGTCGAGCATGACGGCGGCGGGAACCTTCAGCCTGTCACGCACGCGGCGGAAGGTGTCCACCATTTTCTTATGGTAGGCATGGTCGCCGTGCGAAAAGTTGAAACGGGCGACATTCATGCCGGCGCGGAGCATTTCCTCCATGGTTTTCTCGTCCGAGCATGCGGGACCTAAAGTGCATACGATTTTGGTTCTTCTCATGATTTTTCTCTTTTCAATCAGGAAATATGTAAACTTATATTATGCTTCTTCCTCTTCGTCAGGGGCGCCGATGCCGACGACCTCGTCCACGGGAAGGGAGAAGATGACGGCACCACCCTCGGTCTTCAGACCTGCGACATCGCGCACCGCCTCCATGATTTTTCCTTTATACTCTTTGGTGGTGAGGAAGGTCAGCGTCTCGGTCTCCTGCTTTAAGGTGGTGCCGAGTTTCCCTTCCACGGCGCGGTTGTTCACCGTGCGGGTATGAAGAATCGTTCCGCCGGTGGCACCGGCTTCTCTCGCGGCTTCCACCGCGAGATCGGAAAATTTCTGCTCTACGACGGCAATGACAAGTTCGTGCATGGTCTTCTTCTCCTTCTTTGCTTTCTGCGTATTCTTTTCGTTTTTCTCGGCGCCGCTCAGCACCGCACCCGAGATCAGGCTGGAGATCCCCGAGAGGGGAGCGGTAAACGCCACGCCGCGCCCGGGAAGAGCGAGACGCAACCTCTTCCCGATGGCA
>CALAFS010000243.1 GCA_937892405.1 uncultured Clostridia bacterium | reverse complement strand
CTGTGCGGTCCTTCGGCTTCTCGGGCGGGGTGATCTTATACCCTCTGACGGCGCTCGTATAGATGGTGTCTGTCAACTGACCGTCGATGTAGACATTCACGGTGACGGGCGTCGTCTTGATCCCGCAGACCGTGCAGGTATCGTCTCCCTCTGCGAAGGTATGCTCCGCCTTTTCCGAGACCTCATTTGCGTGTCCGCAGGTCGACGCGTGCCAATGATAACTTTCGTCATACGACCATGTGTCGGCATAGGTGTGGGTATGCGTCAGTTTGGGAATAGAGTTGGTTTGGCGATTGCCGCATTTGGTACATTCGCGATGCCGTTCTCCGGCTTCGGTTTCGGTCGCTTCGCGATCGATGACCCAATCGCCGTAGGAATGAAGACAGACATTGCATGCAGTCAGCGTCAGCACCATCAAAAGGGTCAGGCATGCAAGCAGACAGACGGAAATTTTCTTTTTCATGGGAATTCTCCTTGTCCTGAAATTTGCTGTGCAGGAAGTTTTGGTCAGGAAAGGTATAGTTTTCCCGACATTTTTTCTCTTCCTTAAATTCTATAGTACAGAGAGAAAAACACGGAAAAAACGCTTGTCAGAAAAGGTATACCTTTCCTGACAAGCGTTATCTTTATTATAATCCTTGCGCGATCGTTTGTCAATAGTAAAGAAAAAAGATTTGCCGTAAAAGAGTGGTTGTATTTATTTTTTTGCGTTATCATAGCAAAGGGGCTGCCACATACAGGACAGCCCCGAAGGTTATGCGGTTTTTTGAGATTCTATATACAGGTCGATGTCGTTCAGAATATAGTTCATGCCCGTCGTGTGCAGTGCCTCGTAAAACGATCGCAGATACTCACACACGGAATAGCGACAGAAAAGATCCATCACTTCTTTTCCTGTCATTCCTTTGCGGTTTTTATATTCTTCCACGCAAAGTACGATAAACGGCAATTCTTTGCTCATCCGAAATTTCCTCCTGCCGCCGAAGCGGTCATACAGCAAAGCGCCCGACGAATTCTCGGGCTGTCAGGATATCGCCCCTTATAATAAGAGGGGCATATGCGAAACGGTAAGTGCTGTTTTTTGCATATAATTGTTTGCAAAAAATGTTTTTTCACTATTCTTCCGGGAACACGATCTCGCCTGTCTCTTGTTCTTTTTTCCACATTTGGCAGAGGGCTAAGGGACTATAATGCCATAGCTTGGTTTCTTCCCGCGACAGAAGTGCATAAACTTTTGAGCGGTAAAACAAGTTCATCGCGGAAAGCTCATCGAGTCCCTCCTCCTTGGCAATCAGGGCAACCGTCTTCGGGATCAGGGCGACGCTTAACACAGTATTGAATTTCTCGTCCATCTTCAAACCTCTGTCGCTTCCAGAAATTTCAGAAAAGAAAGCGCCGCTTCAGTAGCAAACACATATTGATTGAACAGCTTCTTGATTTTCAGAGCTTCCAGCGCCTGCGCCTTTGTCAGAAGACCCGCGCCGTAAACCTGAAGCGTTCTGTACACATCATCATTCGCGACCGCGCCGACAATGAGATCGTACGCTTCGCCGTCGTAAGTGCCGTTCCGATGGGCGCAGACAAAATCCAGCCACGCTGCGTCGGGAGCGGAGAATTTCCTGACTTTCAATGCGGGATTCCATGCGGTCTCGTCAAATTCGTATACATTCACCGTCGGCGTCCCGCCGCGGCGAAGGATGATTTTTTTCGCAAAGCTCTCTGCCTGTACCTTGTTGGTCGTGGTATAAAATCCGTATCCGAAATCAAGAAATCGGTTCTGTTCCACGAGCTTCGGTTGATCGACCGTCATATTGCTACCGTGATACAGGATCATTTTGCAACCTCCGTTCTGCCTTTGGCAACACTTCAATGCTTATAATTATACCCCACAAAGGATCTTAAAAATCGGGGTGTTCTTCGTCCCCTTCATCGGTGCCGAAGATGCCCCGGAATCCGGATGATTTGAAATCCCGATCAAAGATCGTTCTCGCGGTTCTCGAGGGCGGCGAGGGCGATGCGGAAGGCGCGGGCGGCGGTGAGGCGCTCTTCTTCCGACTCGCTCCGGAGCAGAGGCAGAAGTTTGCGATAGACTTCGCCGGAGGCGGTCATATCGTGCTCAAAATGCTCGGTGCCGAAGAGCGGCAGGGTCTTATCGACAAGGTCGAAAAAATAAAGACCGAAGGCGTCCGACTCGAGGTTCTTCTGCACGATGAAATCGGGGGCGATGTTACCGACCAGCTCGACGCGGAGGGCGGTATCCATGCCGTACTTTTTATCGCTGATCAGGCGGCTGATCCGGCTGATGATCTCGTTTCCGGTATCGACACCGGTGATGTCCATCTGCTCGGTGACGAAGCGGAGGTGTCCGAAGGACAGGCGCTTGACATCAATCGAAAGCTCGCCCTCGTTGTGATCGACGACGATGAGGTTCGCGCCGCCGATGCCGGGTTCGGAAAAGCCGGTACATTCAAGCGAGCCGCAATAGCTGTAAATGGAGTCGCCGAGCTTGACAAAGTCGCCGGCGGCATGGCGGGAGCCGAGGGCGTAATAGTCGGCGCCGAACTTCTTCAGATCGCTCTCGGAGACGGGGCAACAGGTGGAGTCGATCGTACCGTCAAGGTCGGCGTAGCCGCAGACGAGGTTGATACGGGAGGGGTCGTCCACATGCTTTTCGTACAGGGGGCTCTCGGTCAGGGTTTCCTCACAGAACGCCCAGCCGTAGACCGTGACATTGTACTTTTCAAAATCGAAGCGCTGGAGCTTCTCCTCCGAGAAGACATAGACATTCGAGGGAAGGCGACCCGAGGTATAGATCGGGTTATTGTTATAGAAATCGCTCTTGCCGGGGGCGATGATGAAGACGGTGTCCGGGCAATTGCGGAACTCGCGGATCAGCACCTCCGCCGTCGTATTGGTCGCGAAGCGCACATCAAAAAGATCGCCGCTGATCAGGACGACATTCACGCCGCGGTCACGCACATACTGCATGGTACGCATGAAGGAGTCCCGCAGGGCGCGGCGGCGCTCGTCGCTCTTCTCCGCCGTGAGTCCGGAAAACGGGGTATCGAGATGGATATCACTGCAATGCAGAAAGCGAAGGTGCGTATTCTTTTTCATTTCGCTCATGGCTGACATTTCCTTTCCGATGAATGGAAGTTGGTTTTTTCCGTTTTCTATAAGTATATCATTCTTTTTTTCTTTTTGCAATGTTTTTGACAAAAAAACTTGAAAAATGTCTTGAAACCTGCAAAGTTTTATGATACAATATA
>CALAFS010000242.1 GCA_937892405.1 uncultured Clostridia bacterium | reverse complement strand
GGATTTTTGCGGCTCTTTTTTTCTTTGTCCCCGTGTCAGGAAATTTATACCTTTCCCGACAACATTTTGTGAAATGAGACAAACCGAACCCTCTCTTACGCTTCCTATTATAGCATAATTGCTATCTAAAAAAATAGGCAATTCCAGTCAACATTTTGACGATTTTTGCATATTCAGCGATATTCTATAAGTAAAGCGCCGCAAAATGCAAAAAAGACTCTCGTGCTTCCTCCCTTTGTAGCAACTCTTTCTCTCGCCGCAGGCGAATTTCACATGCCTTTGTCTCCTTTCACGCGCGTAGCGCTTTTCCCCCGCCGCAGGCGGATTTCACTGCGGGGGTACCTTTCACCACGCGCTTTTTTGAGGCATTTCCGCCCGCTCCCCTTGTAGGGGTCGGCGCCCTCGACGACCCGTTGTGCCAAGCCTTTATCACACGCTTTTTCGAGCCGTTTTTGTCCGCTCATTCGTAGGGGCGACCATCGGTCGCCCGCCTGCGAACGCATATTTTACTACACGGCAAAAATCGAGACACAACGGCAAACCTTCATGCCAAAGCCTCCTTTGTGTTTGTACTTCGGCGCGCCGAAGTACCGGGAGGATGGCTCGCGAAGCGAGACGGAGGGATTGTACTTTGCACTATCATCTTCCATGCAACGCAACTTTCACTCTCCTTATCCATGAGGCACCCCGGCAAAAAGCCGATACCGTTCATATAGACTCACCAAAGCGGGCGACCGATGGTCGCCCCTACGGGCAAAATGACGGCGAAACACCCTCCCGATGGCGTATAATGATACCTTTGCGCGGCGGGTCGTCGAGGGCGCCGACCCCTACATGACGCGATCATCTCTTTCTCGGCAAGGCAATATGTCATGCCTTCGCGAACGCTTTTTCGAGCCACTTTCGTCCGCTTCCGTCGTAGGGGTGACCATCGGTCGCCCGCCCTTTACGCCACCTTTCGATAAACGAACAATTAAGGTGAAAACGCTCTCTTCCTTTGTAGGGGTCGGCGCCCTCGACGACCCGTTACGCCATACCTTCCGCCACACGCTTTTTCGGGGAATTTCCGCTCTTTACGCATATTCTTTTCAAACCGCAACAATCAAGACACCGCGGCAAACATTTGCGGACGCTTGTACGCATTTTTCGGGACGCGCTCTCATATAGTTTTTCAGAAGGAAAAGAGGCTGTCTTTCTTCGACAGCTACCAAAAGGAGAATCCGATGAAAAAAACAAGACGCGGTCTGACGGAAGAAGAAGTGCGTCTGTCGCGCGAGGCGCACGGGGACAACACACTGGCAAGAGAGAAAACCAAGGGCTTTCTTCATAAATTCTTTGAAAATCTCGGCGACCCGATCATCAAGGTATTGATGTTCGCACTGCTCGCCGAAGTGGTATTCACTCTCGGGCGGTGTAACTGGTTCGAGGTCGGGGGGATTCTGCTCGCCGTCCTGATCGCGACGACGGTTTCCACCGCGTCGGAGTATGGGAGCGAGCGCGCCTTCGCCGATATGCAGGCGGCAGGGGAAGGCGCTTTTTGTCTCGCCGTGCGGGACGGGGAAGTGACCCGCCTCCCGATTTCTGAGCTTGTCGTCGGGGACATTGTCCTGCTCTCCGCCGGAGAGCAGGTGCCGGCGGACGGCACGATGCTCTCGGGGAGCGTGCGCCTCGACCTCTCCGCGCTGAACGGCGAGAGCGCCGACGCGGAGAAACACCCGGGCGCGCCGACCGAGCGCTGGGATCTTCACGAGCCGACGAAGGTCTACCGCGGCGCGGTCGTCACCTCCGGCGAAGGGGAGATGAAGGTCGGACGCGTCGGCGGCAGCACCTATTACGGCATGGTGGCAAAAGATGTCCAGAGCGAAACGCGGGAAAGCCCGCTGAAGCTCCGCCTTGCCCGCCTCGCCGGACAGATCAGTAAGATCGGGTATGTCATGGCGGCGTTCGTCGCGCTGACCTATCTTTTCAACCGTTTCGTCGCCGACAACGGTTTCGTCGGTGCGAAGATCCTCGCCTCCTTCCGCGACCCGACCCTTGTCTTTTCCACCCTGATTCACGCCCTTACCCTGATGATTACCGTGGTCGTAGTCGCCGTCCCGGAAGGCATACACGAGTTAGTAGAAATCGTGCTACAAAAAAACAACCTGCTTGACTTCGCTTCCTTCACAGATGATCTCTTTGATGATGCCTCGCCAAAGGGCACGCTTTTCAAGTGGAGAAAGACCGCCGTATATTTCTTTGAATCCGCTGTCGAGGAAGGCTTTCACGGCGGTCAGATCGGTCTTCTTTGGTTCTACCTCATCGTCAATAATCTTCGCTTCAAGCTCTTCTCTCCTTTTTTTGAACTCGTCGAGCTCGATGACTTTATTGATATACAATTCCATGAGTCGCTCGATTTTCGCCTCGATCTGCTTTCTGTTTCCTTTGCGAGGAGCAGGAGCAGATTTTTCTTTTGCCGCTACTTTCACAATTCGTTCTTCAAGCAGAGTCTCGACATTTTCAAGAAGAAACTTTTCGACGACGGCTTCGTTGGTGTTGTGGCGGTTATTGCAAGTCAGGTTTTGGTAGGCGAAATTGCACCGGTAGTACATAAACGGGTTGCAATTCTTATACGCGTTCGGGGAGCTGCCCGCCATGGAGTGCCCGCAACAGGCGCACTTTATCAGTCTCGAGAAGATATAGACCTTTCTTGTGCCCCTTGCTCGGATGTTGTTGTCAAGTCCGCGCTGCACGGCGTTGAATGTTTCCTCCGAGACGAGCGGCTCACAATAATTCTTGTTGTCTCTGTTATGACCGATGTAGATTTCTTTCCGAAGCGTACCGTTGATGCGGTCGTACTTCATGTCCACATGCAACCTCTCACGCAGATCGAGAAGAACGAGGCGAATGGAATTCAAACGGAGGAAGGAGTCGAAGATCTCCCGCACGAGGTCGGCGTTCTCGTCCGGGACGAGACGCTTGTTCTCTATCTTATATCCGAGGGGCGGGTGACCGGTCACGACATAGCCTTCTTTGATCCGGTTCGCGAAAACATCCTTGATTCTGTCGGAGTCCTGATCGCACTCCTGCTCCGCGATGGAGAGACGGAGGTTGATCATCAGGCGTCCGTTTGTCGTCGTGGTGTCGTACTCTTCCTTGACGGCAGACCAACCGCACCCGGCAGGATCGAGGTGCTCATGCATCATTCGGTGATAGTCATACACATTGCGGAAGAAACGGTCGAGACGAAGCACAACGATATGGTTGATTTTCTTTTCCTGCACATCGCGCATCATATTCATGAAGGCGAAGCGTTTGTAAAGAGATTTCCGTGCGGTGATACCGGCGTCTATGTAGTATTTTTCGAGTCGGTATCCCATGCGGCGGCAGTAGTCTTCAATATCCGCTCTTTGAGATTCAAGGGAGAGTCCGTTGCGCGATTGCTCTTCGGTCGATACACGAATGTATCCGCCGACAATCTTCGGTATCTCTCGGACTTGTCTTGCTTCGTTTGCGTTTTTTATGCAAACCACTTCCTTTCTTTTGTCTTACGGTATATTTTATTCGCTTTGCCTCATATGTATGACATAGAAATACATATTGACAGGGAGGAAATATGGATATTATCAAACTGTTGAAAGCGCTGATTCAAATTTACGATAAGAGAGGGATAGAACTCATCTTTCAAGTAAAAAAGAAGGGGGAAGACGACGATGCTTTCGTCGTGGTTCGCGGGTAGTGTAGCATCCGCTTTCCCCACGGACAACCCTATCGCTCTCTGCGCCTTCTTTGGAAGGCGCTTTTTTATTTTGCTTAGGATTGCGGTTGCTTTACTGCGACGCGAAGTGCTTGAAGGCACGGCGGAACCCGGCATTTTCCGCTTCTGCGACAGTGAATGCCATAAACTCGCCTTTGTCTTTTTCAATCACTACGGTGTCGTATTGTTGGTCGAAGGGCAAGTGATAGATTTTTTCTCCGCTTTGACGATTGATATTGCACTTGATCCTCGGAAAATCGCATAGGGCGATATTTTCTCTTACGGATATATTCAAATGCTTCGCGATTCCTTTCGCTTTCTCCGAAAGGCTTGTCGTAGTCACGAACAGAGCAGAAGATTTTAGGGTCGGGTTTTCAAGCTGATAAAGAATGAGAGTGCCGAATAACTGAAAGATATGTTTTTCATGAATGGTCTTTTCCTGCGACCAGTTTTTACACTGTATAATGAGAACCTTATTTCCTTTTTGCGCGATCAGGTCTCTTCCCATATCCTCAAAGTTTTCTATGATTCCTGTGTATTTGACAGTGTAGCCGTGGCACTCGTATTGATAACCGATATACAGCTCATAGTCGCGCCCGACTTGCCATTTCGATTTTCTTGATTCAAGGTATCGGTCGAGAGCAAGCTGATTGCGTTCCGTAGTGGAGAGGGAAGCGTATTCTTCGTGAGAAAGAAAATTGCGTGTTCTGTCGGTCGTTTCGTCCGTTTCCAATTCGAAATCTTCGGGTGCGGCGAAGTCATTATCGAAGATGTCTTCAATATTAGGAAACATGGTTTTGATATATTCGAGTCGGTAGTCGGACGCTTTCTTTTCGGCTAAAATTCTTCGTGTTTGTCGGCGGAGTTCTCGGATTCGTGATGCCTCGACTTTTGCGGGGGTCTTTTTTGTTTCCAAGTATTGAGCGGAACGCTCATAAAAAACAGTTTCGATATCTGCCACAATAGCCGCGAGCTGCGGGTAATATGCGCATTTTTGCTCGATCACTTTATCGAATCCTGTGATAAGAGAGTTATAGTATGCAATATCATTCTCCAGCTTGTTTTTATAGGACGCGCACTTTTCTTCAATTACCTTGTCGTTCCCGCTGATAAGTGCATTATAATGTGCAATTTCTTTATCAAGTTTATCGGATTTTTGGGCTAATTCTTTAGATCTGCGAGTTAATTCATTAGATTTTTGCGTGGATTCTGTCTCGAATTCTTGTTCTCTCTTGTTTAGGCGTTCACTTAATTCTTTTGTCTTGTTTTCGTTTTCCAATAATTGACGGAATTTTTTCTTGCTCTCGGTGAGGTTTGCAAAAGAATCCAAAAGCCACGCAATGAAACCTAATAAAAATAGGATGCCAACAAAAATGACTATACATAATACGCTTGAATCCATGGAACACCATCCTTTTAGTGTCTTGATTATACTTACTTATAATTTGATAGAATTCCTTTAATTTGTGAGATGATCAAAAATTGCTGTTCTTCCGACAATTGTTGAAACAAATTAAGGAATTCCGCCGAATGATCCGCAGAGTTTCTTTTTTGATCGTCCCAACCGAGCAAGTATTCCGCTGTTGTCCCAGTTGCTTTTGCAATAGCCTCCACTCGCTTGATTGGAACTTTTTCGGTATTGCCAGAAGCGTAGCGCTGAATGGCAGAGTGAGGAATTCCGGTTTTTATTTCAATTTCTCTTTGTGAAAGCCCCGAATTTTCAATCGCAGATTTAATTCTCATTGCTAATTCGTTCATTTTTATTACCGCGTGTTCTAAAGGCATTTTAACTCTTTATGTAATAGATCGTGAAGATGTAAACGATTCTGTTGAGAGGGAGGAGAATCGTTATTTTGAGACGGACTTTTTTCTCAATGCCCCTCTGAGGGTGTTTGCCATGTCTTCCCCCAAGTCGATACCGTCCTCTTCTACGCCGAGGAGCTTGTCTACGGCGCCTTGCATACTCGGATTGTTGCGGTAGGCGATGATAACGGACTTTTCGTGTGGGGTGAGTGTTAATTCGGCGTCATCTCCTACTTCATATCCCAAAAGATAAGAAGGAGTAACTTCAAAGAAGTCTGCCAGTTTTTTTATGGAGCTTCTTTTCATGTTTTGAACCATGCCGCTCTCATACTTACGGATAGCAGACTTTTGAACGCCGATAATTTCTCCGAGCTCTTCTTGTGTAAGACCCTTTTGGAGTCTTAAGCGTTTGATAATTGCGCCCATATCATTCATAGTGTTACCTCCTATTTAATTTAATGATAGCATAATGTTTCCTAAAAAGCAAGTTTTTTTGAAAAAAAAGAAACTTTTTTTGAAAAGTGCCTTGACAAGAAGCAAAAACAATGTTATAGTTAATGTGTCTTAAAAAGATACTCAATTGAAAGGAGACTAAAATGAACAAAAGATTATTGGAGAGCAAAATGAAGGCTTTCGGCGATACTAACAATTCACTTGCAAAAGCACTTGGCATTTCTCCACAGACTTTTTCCGCAAAAAAGAACGAAACTAACGGAAAAGAGTTCAAGCAAAGCGAAATTGAAAAGATCAAACAGCGATACTCACTTTCGGCTTATGAAATTGATGAAATCTTTTTTTATCGTGAAGTGTCTTAAAAAGACATTTCAAGTGCTGATTACAAAGTCACAACAAAAAGAAAGGAATCCACAATGACATCACGACAGAGGGAAGCGTTACCTGCGGAAGAGAACACAGAGAAGCGGGAAAACAAGCTCGACCTTAACAAACTGTTTGACACGCTCGCGCGCATCTATGAGGCGAGAGGGATTCTTGTCACCTTTACTTTAGAGGAGAAAAAGAAGGAAGATGTACAGGAACCGCAAGTGAAAGAGGCTTAAAAAGTCAGGAGGAAAAGGATGGCTCGTCCGATCAAGGACGGGGTATCGTATTTTCCAAAGGATACGGCATTTTACGACGATGACAAAGTAAAGCTCTTACGCGCCGAGTACGGTGCGAAGGGCATGTATCTTTTGGATTATCTGTTATGCGAGTGCTACGGCAAAAACGGATATTACATAACATGGGACAAGGTGAAGCGCACTTTGATCGCGGACAGCGTGCGGTGCGGCATCAGTCCTGCCTTTGTAGAGGAATTCGTGACCGGGTGTATTCGTTGTTCGTTCTTCGATGAACGGGTGGCGATGTCGTTCGGAGTTCTGACCTCCGCAGGTATCCAACGGCGCTATGTGCGCATGTTCAACAGCCGAAGTCAAATCAAAATGCGACGAGAATACTTTCTGCTGGATTTGCAGGATCGGGAAGATCTTCCCGAAAGTATTCTGTCGAAGCTCGTTCTGATAGATAAAAGTACCGAAAACCCCGATAAAATTACAGAAAACGCCGATAAAAGTACAGAAAACACACAAAGCAAAGAGAAAGAGAAAAAGAAAGCAGAAGCTACGCTTAAAGCAGAAGAGAGCACGGCTTCTTCGTCGCCCTCCTTGGACGAGGTGATCGCCTACGCCGCGGAGCGAGGGAACCGCGTCAATCCGCATCGTTTCTTCCGCTATTATGAGCGGAGAAAGTGGCGGGACGCGACGGGCACCGCTTTTGACTGGCGGGAGCGTATGCGGGACTGGGAGACCAACGGTATCCCGAATACACTTGAGGCACAAAAAGAGCGCTACGGAACCTTCGATGCGGAGGACGCTTTCAAGGCTGCGTTGCGCCGAACATACGGAGAGGAGAAGGATCATGGGTGATACAAGTATTTTTGAGCTTTATGACAGACCGATAGAAGGCAAGAAGCTTAAGGTGATCGAGAGGGACGAGCAAGGAAACATCGTCGCGATCTACGACGCATACTATCGTCCGCGAAAGTATTCGTTTGCTCTTTATCCGAAATACTCTCCGATCCCCGGACACCGGGGGAAGAGGCAAAGCGTGTCAGACATCAAAATGAGGAGGAAATGGGATTGAATTTCAGAATTCCGGAAGCGGCACGAGAGAAAAGAGCCGCAGAAATGGCATCCGAAGAGAGGGAGATCCTTTCTCCCGAAATCATTTTTCAGCCGAGTCACATCGGTTACAAGAAAAAAGTAAAAATCACCATCCACAACGAAGTGGAAATCATTGATTGAAATGAGGGAGTGAACTATGAATGAAATAGCAATTCGCGCGGCGAAGATCATCGAAGAACAACAAAAAGAGCTTTCCGAGACTTCGCCCGCTTTTTTTGTCGGAGAACAACTCAAGGAAATTGCCGAAAGAGACCCGAGATCCGCCGAACTTCTCGTGACCGATCTTGCGGTGCCGGAAATGCACATCAGGGAAGCGGAGAAGAAAATCCGCGACTATGCGGACGCGCATCGCAACGGTAAAAATTACGCTTGTGTTTCATCAAAGATTGCCGAGAAGATTCTGTGTGAATTTTATGGATTACCCGAGCCGAGTGAGATGCGGGAGACAACGACCGAAACAAAATCCGACTACCTCGATCTTTCCTCTTTCCTTTGAGGCGGAAGCCATGGCGAAGAGAAAA
Source organism: uncultured Clostridia bacterium (assembly GCA_937892405.1). Classification (GTDB taxonomy): domain Bacteria; phylum Bacillota; class Clostridia; order Oscillospirales; family CAG-272; genus UBA1740. The sequence continues at coordinate 36,688 of CALAFS010000242.1, read as the reverse complement.
GACAAGGAAGAATTCGCACGGACGATTGACGAACTGCCGCAAGAACCGCCAAAAACTGCCGTAGAATTCGCTGTCCGAAAAATGAAGCAAGAGAATTGCATGATTTTCCGCTGCGGCACTGCAATCACAAACGGAACGAAAAGACAAGCAGACAAGGTGATTGGAAGATGCACCGCTTGCGGTATAGAAACCGTCTTTGAGCGGGCAGCGGACTGTGAAAAAGGTTGCTATCGTCGAGCAAGTCTCGTCGGCTACATAGATCCGTTGCTCGGCACCCCCGTATATACAAGAGACGCTGTTCAATGCCCGAGTTGCGGAAAACCTGTAACCGCTTTGCACTGTTCCGAAATCTCTTCTGAAGGGGCAGGGATTGACAGTTGCAATTATGTCACCTTTCACAATGTCAGATCACATCTTGCCATTCTTACATGGGATACACAAAAGATCGTAAACAAAGAGGGGGAGATTGCTTATCGGACAACACGGGGTCTCGGTGCCATATACATTGACGGCGTTCGGAAATTTGTCGGAGGGTGGTCGAATTGTTATTATCATAAATCTTTTTTCAATCAATGGAAAGAGGTGAAGAGATTTTACGGATATGGCAGATGGAAGCGGGAACACATTTTGTGTCAAGGAAAAGAATGGAATATCCTTGAAGAGACGGGTACCGGGCATAGCGCTCTCGATGTTTTTGTAGATAACGCAGGGACGCCGGTAGATATCTTCTCATATATGGACGCGTGGTGTAAGTACCCGAATATCGAAAACCTTGTAAGGAACGGATTTTCGGTGTATATTAAAGACGCAATCGAAGCGAGCGTCCATACGAGTGGATCTTACTATTTTTCATACAGCAAATTCTACATCAGCAATTTCAAAGAGTATTTCAACCCGAAAAAGGCAAAACCGCATGAGATGCTGTCGGTCGAAAAGTGTGATCTTGCGCTCATTCGGGCGTTGCCGTTAAAAAAGGTGAGTCTGTACCGATATATTTACAGCACCCGAAAGGTAAAGCTCACGAGAGAATTGCTCAAACGATCGTATTCCGGCGTGCTTGACCTTTTCAAGTGGGCAGACGGAGAGGGAATTTCGCTTCCGGCGGTCAGGACAATAAACTACCTTTTGAGGCAGGAAAAGAGAAATAGAAATATTTCTTATCTTACTTTCCGCGACTATCTGAATATGGCGAAAGAAATCCACGGGGACGCCCTGCCGTCTGATGTGGTGTACCCGAATGATCTGACCGTGGCGCATGATCGCGCGGTGAAGATCTATAAAGCGAAAGAAAGTGAAGAAAAAGCGAAAAAGATTCTTGCCAACGCAGAAAAGAACGAATATCTCACCTATGAAGACGCAGAGCTCGGGCTTTGTATCCGCCCGTGTACTTCACAAGAGGAGTTGACGAAAGAAGGAGCGACACTGCATCATTGCGTGGCTTCCTACGGAGATGATTGTGCGAGAGGGAACACCTGTATTCTTTTCATTCGGAAAATTTCGGCACGGGATACTCCGTATTTTACTTTGGAATACAAGAATGGTTGTGTAGTGCAGAACAGGGGCTTGCGCAATTGTGCTCGCAGTGACGATGTGATTCAGTTTGAAGAAAAATGGCTTGCATATATTCAGGCAAAGAAAGGGAAAGAAAATGGAAAACAAAGTACAGGAAATGAGATCGGGCGTGCCGGCGCGTGAAATTGGCGTAATTACCGCGGAGGTCAGGGAGCTTTGCCGACAGGCACAGACGATGGCGCTCATGTATGCGATAGAGATCGGGCGCAGACTGGTGGAAGCAAAAGAAGTATTGCCGCACGGTGAGTGGGGAAATTGGCTGAAGAATGAAGTGGAGTTTTCGCAGTCAACGGCAAACAACTTTATGAGACTCTTTGATGAATACGGTGCGGCACAGATTACCATTTTCGGAGCAACAACAAATTCACAATCGATTGCGAATTTGCCGTATACAAAGGCTTTGCAACTTCTCGCTGTCCCGAGCGAGGAGAGGGAAGCGTTTGCGGAATCGGTTGACGCGGAAAATCTTTCGGTATCGGAATTGAAGGCGGCAATTAAGGAAAGAAACGATGCCATAGCCGCGGCGGAACAGGAGCGGAAGCGCAGAGCAGATGCAGAGGACGCAGCAGAACGCGCCGAGGCTGCGGCAAAAGAAGCGGAGAAGCGTGCGAATGAAGCGGTCTCCCTGGAAGCAAAAGTCAAAGATCTCGAGGCAAGGCTTGCCGAAGAGAAAAAGAAGCCGGCAAAGCTTTCATCGGGGGCGGCGAAAGAACTTCGGGAAAAGACGGAGAGAGAAGCCGAAGCGCGGATCAAAAAAGAACTCGCCAACATGATTATGAATACGCAAAAAGAAGCAGAGGCGGCAAAAAAGGCGGCAGAAGAGGCAGAACTGCGCCGGGTGCTTGCGGAGAATGAGGCAAAAGAGGCGAGAGAAAAACTGAATGAAAGCACGAAACTTCTGAAAACCGCGAACCCGGCAATCACGACCTTCAAAACATATTTTGATACGGTACAGGAGATCTTGCGGAAGATGAAAACATCTTTGTGCGAGATCAGGGAGAGGGATACGGAGACGGCGGCAAAACTCGATTCGGCACTTTGTGCTCTCGCAGAGAACATCAAAGCGGAATTCGGAGGCAAGCATGGCTAAATCGATATTACAGGAAGATAAAGAGAAGTGCTTTCTTTGCGGGCGGAATTTCTTCGGCGATCCGAGGGACAAGCATCATGTTTTCGGCGGGGCGTATCGAAAAAAATCGGAGAAATTCGGTCTGACCGTGTACTTGCACCATTTCTCCTGCCATGAATTCGGGGAGAAGGCAGTGCACAAAAATGCCGCGATAGATCGAGATCTCAAGAAGAGGGCACAGGTTGTAGCAATGTCATGTTACCGCTGGAGTATCGAAGAATTTCGTCGTCTTTTCGGAAAAAATTACATATAGACGGGAGCATCGGCGATGATTGAGAAATGGTCTATCAAAGAGCTGACAAATTATCGGGCGGCAGTGGAAAAATACTGTCCCCGGAGTCAACACACCTGCTTCGGACTTCCTTTGTCTGGAGAGGGGCGCCGCGTACGCCCCTGTCCGTATAGGATTGATGGATGCTGCATGCAGGGAAATATTCGTAGCATGAGAGAAAAGATTATCAAAAAAAGGAGATTTTCAAAATGAATAAAAATAATATCCAGGCACGGGGTACTCTCGGCGTGCGGACATGCCTTGTGAAAAGACACGGAAAATTTGCCGTTACCGTGAGCTACTTTACTTACGAACGCACTTATATCTTGGATACAATAAAAGACGCTTTCTCCCTGATCGAGTGCGTACATACCCGTCCCGCTGATATCTGTATAGAGAGGGAAGAGACTCAAATACGACATACGGGACATTGGAAAGAAGATGAAACTACGGGTAGTCTCATGTGCTCTGTGTGCGGTCATTTTACGGACGAAATTCTTGGCGATATCATTTCTGCCGATACGGATATTGCAAAGGCATTGCACATTCCTGTCGGCGCGAAGATTCACAGATCGATGCACCCCGTCTTTTGTTCGAGATGCGGTGCGAAAATGGAGTGAAAGGAGCGAAAGAGATGAAAATCACCACGGAGATGAAACGGTCGTGCGAATTCCGCGATCTGAGGGAGGGGGAGACATTCCTCCTCTACGAGGACGACGCCTCCGATGTCCGAATGAAAACGAAACTCGGCGGCTATAACGCCGTCAGTCTTTCCACCGGCGCACCGATTACCACGGACACCGAAACCGTCGTTTTCCCGGTGCGGTGCGAACTGAAGGTCGTCGGTTACGGGAGAGAGGATAGGCAATGAATGAAGAATTGAAGACCTGCCCGTTCTGCGGAAGCAAGAAACTTAAAATTCAAGGTACACATAGAAGAATCGGAAGAACCGGAACCGATGAACCTGTGGCACGAGAAACATTTTCAGTACGATGTAATGTCTGTCATGCGCGCGGCGGAGCTGTCGGTGGAAAGGTTATTTTGACTCGGTTAAGACTGCGCGAAAGTGAACTGCCTAACTGGGCATCATCAAGAGATTCTTTGAAAGAAAAAGCAATCGAAGCATGGAACAGGAGGGCGAGTGATGAGCAGGTACATTGACTCTGATAAGTTAAAAGAAAAGAAGATATATAGCGAAGAACGGCACGAATATATTATACCTATTGCGGAATTGGATTGGGCGCCGATCGCCGATGTGCAGGAAGTCAGGCACGCGCAATGGTATGATGCCATGCCGAAAGTTTTTCGCGCGTGTTCTTTCTGCGGTGGTGCAGGACATAGTCACTATAAATTCTGTCCATGGTGCGGCGCAAAGATGGACGGAGGCGAGAGCGAATGACATGTAAAGACTGTTTGCACTATGAAGCGTGCGACCGCCTTGCGGACACTTATTTCGGAAACGGTATTGCGCAGGTTAAAGCCCGGATATGCAAACAATTTTCCGATAAATCCGAGTGGATGCATCTGCCGTGCAAATATGGGGATCGGGTTTTCTCTGTTGTAGTGATCGGTGGAGAGACTACGATTGTCGCCGATCGCGTATCCGGCTTTATAATTGTAGGAGACACAGTCAATGTTATAACAAACTGGTATTTAGACGGTGTAACATGGGGATATAACACATTTCCGACGCAGGAAGAAGCCGAAAAGGCGCTTGAAGAAAGGAAGAAAAATCATGAATGAAAACTATATCGTAATCAACGGAAAGAAAACAGAGCTGACAGAGGAACAGCTGAAGCAGTTGGGGATTGAGCCCGAGAAAAAGAGAAAGAATCCATTTGATAGAGTGCCCGCAGACGAGATATATTTTGCGGCAGCCGTCGAAACAGCACAAGTCTTCTGCGAACAGGGGGACTTTAATGACGACAAATTATTTGCAAGCGTGAATTATTTCAACGACGAAGCATTTGCAAACCAAGTCGCTCTTCACCAGTTGCTCTATCGCAAGCTGTTAAAGTTCGCGTATGACAATGAGTGCGAAGATACGGCGGAGTGGGATGGCGATGCAATTCACTATGTAATTCTATATGATTCCACCAGAGGTATTTTTGTTGTGGACGGGTATTTTACCCTTAAAGCAACCGATGTTTACTTTTCAACAAAAGAAGCCGCCGAGCGTGCGATTAAAGAAGTCGTTGAGCCCTTCATGGAAGAGCACCCCGATTTCGTGTGGTGATTAAGACATGACAATCGAAGAGGCAATCGAACGATTGCGCGAGGAATACGAAAAAGTACGCATGAAGCAGTATGTCAACGATCCGGTTGCATACGCGCTCTACCATGTGTGGAAAGAAGCGGACAAGTCGTCCGAGAAAAGGAGCACCAGTTAATGTTTTTGCATTACAACAACGGCGAAAAAGAAAAACTGATTAAGGACATTCTCAGTATTCAGATTATCGACGGAAATACCCCCGCCATAATCACTCTGAAAAACGGAGCCGAATTAAGAATACGGCTTGACCGAATCGAAATGATTGTTGACGATAGCGTATTGAAAGGAGAAGAGAATGAAATCCGTACTTATCAGCATACACCCGAAGTGGTGTGACCTCATAGCGAGCGGCAAGAAGACGATAGAGGTGCGCAAGACGCGACCGAAGATCGAGACACCGTTCAAGTGCTACATATACGAGACAAAAGCGCGGTCGGATATGCCGACATTCGTCGACGAGGACGGTCATGTGCTTTACACGGGACGCGGCAAGGTCATCGGCGAGTTTGTGTGTGATTGCATAACGCCGCTTTACAATGTTTGCACAGACGATTGGCGTCTATTGCGTGGGGGACTCCATGAGATCGAAAAACAACTTGTCGGGATGGCGTGCTTGACGGAAGGGGAATTGCACGAATACGCGAGCGGGCGGTATTGTTTTGCTTGGCACATCTCAGACCTCAAAATCTACGACAAGCCGCGGGAGCTTGGCGAGTTTGCGGTAGCAGACAAAGAAGCAATTCAGCAATGCGAATACCGCGAGCAAAGCTATTACGCTTTCACTGACACGGGGTATATAAAAAACGGCTTTTATTGCAAGAAAAAAGATGATTGGTGCTTTGGTGAATGTAAAAGGAAAGCACTTACCCGTCCCCCGCAGTCTTGGTGCTATGTGGAGGAGCTGTCATGAAGATAGAAACACAGTCGAGAGGGACGCCTCTGTCAGATGAAGAGCGTAAAACTTTAAGCGCACTGCTTGTGAAAATGGGATACATTGTGCAGTCCAAAAGAGAAAAAGACGGGCGTGCATGGAAGTATGTAATTTCCGCCACGGAGGATAAATGAGTGGATGCCTTCGGACGGTTGGGAATATTCTTCACTGTGAGTCAGATTACATTTACGGTATTGGCGGGAATCCTTGCCGTTTATTTCGTCGTACGAATCATAAAACATAAAATGAGAGGGAAGAAGGAAAACAAAAAATGACGAAAAAGAATCAGATGAAAAAATATGTCGGTTTGCTTGAAAAGCGATTGAAGTCGATCTCCTGTATGATGGTGAAGCGCATGGACGCTCTGCAAAAACAAATCGATACACTTGAAAGAATTCTTTCTCCCGATGGACTTTCCACCGAGGAGAGAGAAAGTGCGCCTTTTCGGATAGGCGATCCGGTTTGGTGGGTCAACCGGACAGAGGGAAGAGTGGAATGCGAGCCGAACGGTGTTTTCGGAGTCTTTTTCCGTGACGGGCACTGGTACATTGTCAACCGGGATCTTGACATTGATCTTGTTGGCTCGGATATGGCTTTGCCCACGCGGGCGGAGGCAGAAAGGAGACTTCATGATGGAAAAGTTGCCGGAGAGGGAGTATAGTGAACGATTTGATATCCTGCGACAAAACCGCGTCGCCGTTTCTTTTTTCAAATACGGTTCGGCACGCGACAATTTCGGCGGGGGAAGAGTCGACGCACTTGCCACTGCAGAGAGATGCCTCGATGCGTTCCGAAAAGATCATAACACCGAGCACCTCGTCGATGCGGCAAATTACCTGATGTTCCGTTTCATGTATCCGTACCCCGGCGAATTTTTTGACGGAACGGACGCGAGCGGAAGCGTAGGGACGGTCGGGACACCGATTAACATGGAGGATAGAGAGGGATGAAATATTATCGGTCAGAAGTACCCGCCGGCGTGTTGAATCTTGTGACTGCTGTGATCGCCGAACGCGGGCGCCGCAGCCTTGACATCCGACTCGGGACAAGAGAGGAAGCCGTCCTTGAAGAATATCGCCGCGTGAATGCAGAGATAGACAGAGCGCTCGAGAATCTCGAACCCGCTCTCCGTCCTTGCATGATTGCCGACATCGTAAGGCGGCGCGGGTATCGGTATTCCGACGCGCGGGAACTTTTATCCAAAGACGCGTATTATAAGCGTAAAAACCGCTTGATTGCCGACATCGCAAGAAGATTGCTCTTTTTCTGAAAGAGTGGGACAGATTGCAAGTAAACTTATGCTATAATAAAACAAAAGAGCCAATGCCAAGAGCGAGAGCCAAGGAACCCGGAAAAGGGGAACATGGCTCTTTTTGTTTTTTCGGGAGAACAAAATGAGCAAATTCAAAAAAGGAAATACGGTGGGGGAAGAAACCCGCTTTCAAAACGGCAATACAAAAGCCGTGAAATACTGCCCCGAATACGGGGAGCAGATGATTTCGTACTTCAAAACTTACGAAGGATTTCCGACTTTCGAGCTTTTTGCCGAAAACATCGGTGTTACAAATGACACGCTGCTCAACTGGCGTGATAAATATCCCCGTTTTCGGAACTGCTACGCGCGCTGTAAGAATATCCAAAAGGGAAATCTGATCGAGGGGGCTATGGCAGAGAAGTACAATCCGACCTTTGCGAAATTCATAGCCATCAACAATCACGACATGAAGGATAAGGTCGAGGCGGACATCAATAAAGAGAACGGCTACGAGGTCAATATTCATGTCATCAAGTAAGCGTGAGACTATTGAACTCAGTATTACGGAAAAACAGTGCGAATTCATCGAGTCCGAGGCGACGGAGACGCTTTTCGGCGGTGCCGCGGGCGGAGGGAAGAGCTACGCGCAGGTGATCGATGCGTTTCTGTTTGCTTTGCGCTACCCGGGATCAAAGCAGATCATTTTCCGAAAAACCTACCCGGAACTTGAGCGTTCCATTCTGCGGACGATGCTTGAGATCTATCCGGCAAAGAAGTATGTCTACAACAAAAAAGACCATACCTTTCGTTTCTTCAACGGGAGCCTGATCGACTGCGGGTATTTACAGCTTGAAGACGATGTGCGCAAGTATCAGAGCGCCGAATACGATGTCATCCGCTTTGACGAGTTGACGCACTTTTCCGAATTTCAGTATGTGTATATGCTTTCCCGTCTTCGCGGTGCGAACGGATATCCGAAGTATATGAAATCATCGACGAACCCGACAGGCGCAGGGCGTGTGTGGGTGAAGGAACGCTTTGTCGATCTCGGGTCATGGAATACCTTGCACCGGGTAACCGTTGCTACCGGACGGGACGGAAAGCCTGTCACGGCGACTCGTATTTTCATTCCGTCAAAGGTGTATGACAATCGCTTCCTGATGGAGAAAGACCCCGAATATATCACTCGCCTTGAAAACCTTCCGAAAGGAGAGCGCGAGGGACTTCTCAACGGGGAATGGGATTACTTCGACGGACAGTATTTCGATGAATTCCGCCGAGAGTTACATACCTGTAAGCCTTTTGATATTCCGCGCGAATGGCGGCGCTATATCGCGTTCGACTACGGACTCGATATGCTTGCCTGCTATTGGTTCGCCGTTGACAGTCTGCGCAATGTGTATGTCTACCGAGAGCTTTGCAAAAGCAATCTACCGATCGGCGTTGCAGCGAAAGAAATCCTTTCATACACCCCCGAAGGAGAAAAAATCCATTTGGTACTCGCACCGCCCGATCTGTGGAGTCGTTCACAGGAGACAGGACGAAGCCGGGCATTAATTTTTGAGGAAAACGGCTTAACACTGACGAAATCAAATAACGACAGGGAGGCAGGGTGGCTCGCCATCAAGGAACTGCTTACTCCCGGGGCGAACGGAGAAGCAAGGCTTCACATTTTCACAACCTGCCCGATCCTTATCAAGAACATTCCCGAGCTTCAGCGAGATCCGCGGCACCCGACGGACACGCTGAACGAGCCGCACGAGATCACGCACAGTCCCGACGCCCTGCGGTATTTCGCCATCGCGTGGACGCACCCGAACCGTGACGAGACGATAAAACGCGTGCCGTACCGCAAGGACTGGCTCGAAGATTACAACAACGCAACCCCGGAGGAAAGAAAAAAACTTGTGAAAAAATACGGAGGATATCCCTTATGATTATCAATACAAACGATAAGCTCACCTTTTTCAAGGAGCTTTATGAAGAGGCAAGAGGCTACTGTGACACGAACAACGAGCTTCTCGATAAGTATTACAGACAGTACAAAGGATCGGAGGAGATCGACGGTTCCGATACCCCTGCAAAGCATGTCCGGAATATTACATACGAGCTCATTGAATCGCAGATCACGAGCTATCTGCCGACACCTATCGTAACTCCGAAAATGTACAACGAGAAGAACGAGCGGAATGCGAAGAGCATTGAGACGCTGTTACGCAACAAACGGGACGAGCTTCCTTTCGAGGAAGAGAACGATATGGACGAGCGCTACAATCCGATTTACGGAGGTTCTGTATGGCTTGTGGAGTGGGACAACTCTGTCATTACACATAACGCCGTGGGAGATGTCCGGATCAAGTGTATCTCTCCGAAGCATTTCGTCGGGCAACCGAACATCTACTCCATCGATGACATGGAGTATTGTTTCATCTCTTTTGAGACAACGAAAGAAGATATTGTCAGGCAGTACAATATTTCTCCCGAATTGCTCGATGCGACGCAGTCGGACGAAGGCGCGGACGATAAGACGGCAACTCTTTATTGTTGCTACTACAAAAACGAAGAGAATAAGGTGTGCGAGTATGTATGGTCGGGAGAGACCGAACTTCTTGACATTGATGACTATTTCGCGAGAAAGCGTTATGTTTGCGCAACATGCGGAAAGAGAAAAGAACTCTGCTCTTGCGAGAAGCCGAAACTTATTCTGCAAAGTGAAGAATACGAAGAGCTCGACCGTGATATCGTTACCTCACACGGTATGATTCCCGCGCGCTCCGAGATGATTCGCGACGGACAAATCGTATACGAAACGACACGGCGTCAGGCGGTTCTTGAAGATGGAAGTCTCGGATTTGCACCCGATGACGAGAGCGGTATGCTGTTGCCGATCCTCGAAGATGTGCAGATCCCGAAAACAGAGCCGACACGGCTGCCGTTCTATCTTCCGGACGCTTTACCGATCGTGATCCGAAAGAATACCTCGCAGGAGAATAGCCTTCTCGGTCAGTCGGACTGCGAATTTATTCGTCCGCTTCAGCAGGCAATCAACAAGGTGGAAAGCCGTATTCTTGAGAAATTGATGAAATCGAGCGTATTTCCGACCATTCCCGAGGATTCCGATATTACTTTGGACAATTCGGTGTTCGGACAGGTGATCCGTCTGAAACAGGGACAGCAAGGTCTCTACGGTATCCTTGACCTTCAGTCGAATATCTCGCAGGATATTGCAGAGGCGGAGCGCCTTTACGATCACGCAAAGCGGATTCTCGGTATCACGGACAGCTTTCAGGGACAGTATGACGGCTCGGCACAGAGCGGAAAAGCAAAGCAGCTTCAGATTCAGCAGGCGGCGGGACGGCTTGACAGCAAGAGACAGATGAAAAATTCCGCCTATGCTCGCATAGACAAGATCATTTTTCAGTATTACCTTGCTTACGCCGACGAGCCGCGTCCCGCGATGGTGATCGATGCTCTCGGAAACCGTCAGAATATCATGTTCAACCGTTACGACTTCATCGAACGGGACGAGTCGGGAGAGTGGTATTACAATGACGAATATCTCTTTTCTACGGATTCCACGATCGACATTGAGCGCTCCCGGGAAACTTTGTGGCAGGAAAATCTCGCCAACCTGAAAAGCGGCACCTACGGAGATCCTTCCGATCCGCTGACTTTGCTTCGGTACTGGCAGATTCTCGAGCGTACGCATTATCCCTTTGCCCGCGAGAATGTGGAGTACTTCAAAGAGATTGTAGCACGGCGTGAGCAGGAGGCTGCGGCACAACAGCAGATCGCGGATATGGGAGAAGAGCTCGCAAATCACGAAAATTATGAAACCTATCTTTTGAAAAAGATTCAGGAAAGGGGACTTGAAAAGTGAACATGAGACCGAAAAATTACAAAGAACTTGCGGAGAGCCTTTCGCAAAAAGCGAGCGGAGACACGGCGCTTATCAATAACCGGATTTCCGCAAGCAGCAAGCCGGGACTTATGACCTATGGCGACTTTCTGAAGAACAGAATTCCCGAGCCGAGCGCAAACGATAAACTGGTGGAGGAGATCAATCGCGGTACCGGTGGGGTCACCGGGGGAGCGTATCAGAAATTCCTTCAGAGTCGCTTAAACTCTCAAAACCTCCGGGACTCGACCACGCCCGGTGAAGCACCTGCACAGTCGGCGCAGACACCTGCACAGGAAGAGCAGACACCCGCGTCTGACCGTATGCCGTATGAAACGGTGCCCGTTACAGGTAACGACGACGCTTCCGTTCCGTCTTACAGCGAGGCGTTGCAACGGAAATTGAATGCCGCAACCGACAGATATAACAATACAGTGGATGTCGCGGAAAGGAACCGCGATCAGACAATTGAAAATGCCGAGACGGAGAGACAGAGATCGGTGCGTGATGCCGATTCTTCCTATCAGACGGAAAAGTCTACCTACGGAGCAAATGCGGAGGCACTTCGTCGCATGGGACTCTCGGGCAGCGGATATGCGGAATATCTTGATTCCAAAGCGTACGCACAGAAGCGTTCTGACATTCAGGGTGCGAATGTGTTGTCGGAAACGCGAAAGGATGCCGCAGGGAATACCTATGCGGATGCTGTCGCGGCGGCGAAGGATAAACTTATTACGGAACAGGATACCGCTCACGACAAGTATCGGGAAGAGATGACGGCTTACGAGGAAAAGCAGGAAACCAAAAGAAAAGAAGCAAATTCCATGTATACAACGATCCTCGGCATGGTGAAGAGCGGAAGTATCAACGAGGAAGAAGCGCGCCAGCTTGCCTCCGATAACGGTTTGAGCGCAGAACAGACGGAGAATCTTGCTTCGGCGGCGAAGAAGTATCAGATGAGCGAATCCGACGCAAACCGGCAGGAATATAAAATTGCCATTGATGCGCTCGGAAAAGACTATGATATCACCGAGATTGATCGTGCTTTGAAAAACGGCAGCCTGACGGAATCGGATGCCGAATGGCTGACAAATTATTATCAGACGACTTACCCGAAGACAAACGAAGAAAAAATTACCGACAGCATATCCGATATTCAAAAGCAGTATGCGGCTGGAAAAATCGATGAAAAGAAATACAACGAGGAAATGCAATCCTATACTTCCGCAAAATGTGAAGGAGGATGGTGTATCACAGGACTCGGAACCGGTATTCCCGGAGATAGCATCGGTGTAGTGATCGGTGCAAAAAAAGACGATGGCAGCGGGACAAAATTTGAGTTGGATTGTGGAAAGCCGGTTACAGAAAATAGTGATAAAGCTTTGTTCGCCAAACTGAATGAATTGGCTACCGGAAGCCCAAACAAATCTCCGTCTGTTACGCATGAAAGTATCTTCGGCAACAAATATGTCGATAGCGAAAAAAAAGGCGGAAAACTCGTTGTCTATCAGGGAAAAATGTATCTATTCACCACTTATGGCTGGAGTCAACTTGTTTCTCGACGCGATAAAGTCGATGACGCTATTGCGACATTTTTGAAAGCAAGTGAGCGGAGTGGAACGGGAACTTCGGAAGCAAAAACATCTTCCGCTCTTGCTCCATCGGGTAACACAAATCGTACAAAGAAGGATATGTTACAATGACAGGAACGGTAAAAGGAATCGGAAACGGTGCCACGACGAGCCTTGCAAAGCCGATCGACGAGCAGAATAAGGGCGGCGTTTGGGCAGGTCTCAGCTATCTGCTTGAAAAAGCGGGGCTTGGCTTTGCCGGTGCGCTCGAAGGACTGGTTGATTATACCGTCGGCGGTATTGCGGAACTTACAGGCAATCATAAATACGCCGAATCTTTGATGACGAATGACTGGTTCGATTATTCGCACGCGGACTCGTGGTTTGTACCCGATGACGGGTGGAAACTTGCGGGAGATGTAGCCGCGGGAATCGGAAACAGTGTCCCCGGGCTTGCCGCAAGCGTCGGTGTGGGAATTGCCACGGGAGGCATGAGTACCGTCGCGCAGGCGGCGCTTGCAGGAACGACCACCTTTCTTACCTCGGGACTTTCCGCGGCAGGAAATTCGGTGAAAGACGCTTACCGAGAGACGGGGAAACTCGGCGCGGAGGAATGGGCATACGGAACGGGGGCGGGTGCTCTCGAAGGCACAGTAGAGACCTTCAGCGATACCGTCTTCGGACTCGGATTCGGCGCCGCGAAAAAAGCGGCGAGAGGGATTTTCGGAAAGGATACGGTAAAAACGATCGCCCACGAGGGGATCTTCAAGACAATGGCAAAGGGTTTTGCGGGAGAAGCGGGAGAGGAAATTATCTCGGCTATTTTTGAACCGTATATCAAGCGCGCAACCTATGATCCGAACGCGGAAAATGCCTCTCTTCAGGAGATTGCTTATTCCGCCCTTGTCGGCGGTCTTTCGGGCATGATTATGTCGGGGGTTGCCGGCGGAGTCAATGCCGCAACCAATGTGGTGCACGGTGCAAACATCGAAAACAGAGGGGAAACACAGCGTATTCTCACCCGTTCCGAGCAGATTGCGAACACCGAGACAAGTGTAAAGACGGAATCTGACGCTTTCCGCGCGGTAGACAGCGCTCTGCGCGAATTCAAAGCGTCGGTAGAGACACATCCCTCCGACACACTGACCGTCAAGCAAAAGATGCTTCTCGGTTATCTCGATCGCGCGAATACGGTCGCTGCGTTTCAGCCGTATTTTTGGAAGGAAGCGACGAATATTTTAAGCAATCCCGAGGGGGTCGCCGATGCGATCAATCGCTTTTATTCCGACAGCACTTCGGGAGAGAAGATACATATCACTGCGGAAGAACTTCTCGACGGCGTTGATATGTCCTCGCCGCAGGCATACAGAAAGAGCATTGTCAAAGCGCTGAAAACCAATCAGAAGCTCCGAACACTTACCGTTCTTCGAGCGACCGAACGCCTTACTATGAACACGGAGGCGTATACCGATGCGCTTCTCGCAGGAGAAGATGCCGCGTTTTCGCAGGAACAGCTCAATACCTATATTGAAAATGCAAAACCGCACCAGTTGAAGAGAGTTACCGAGGCGCTCGGCGTGCAGGATCTTCTTTCCGAAACCTCCGATGTTCTTCGCGAGCGGGTAAGAAAATACCGTGAGAGCGTGGGGGAGGACTACTACAAGGCGGCAGAAAACGCTACACAGGCATTTTCTGCGGTAGGGGAGGCAAATATCCGCCACACGCTTCCGAAGTCGGTACACCGCGCACAGGACGGCGTCAGACGGTACAGAATCGGGGACACGGATCTCGGAATTCTTCAGATGGGAAAAGAATACCGCTTTTACGATTACAACGAAAAAGGACTTTCCCGCCCGATGAAATATTCGGAGGCGCAGAAAGTCCTGACCGCTTGGAGAGAAGAAGCCGGACTTGAGGTTGCCGGAGATAAAAAGACGCCGAGCGTCGAGATGAGAGAGCGCATTGAGGACTTCGCGAAAAAGAATGTTCCGGAGTATACAAAGCTGAATGCACCCGACAGGCAGGCGGTAAGAATGACAATCCGGCAGGCAATGGAGGCGAATCTCTCGGAAGAAAGCGTAACACTGACCGCGAGATTTGCGGCACATTCGGGGTTGATTGTCATGTTTCATCCCTATCTTCCCGGCGACGGCATGAATCTCGGAAATGTCATATATCTGAATCCTCGGTCATCGGAGACACGCTTGCGTGGAAAGTTGCTCATACATGAACTCGATCATATCCTCGTCCGACAGAAAAACGGAAATCGGCTGATTGCCGAGGCTATGGAAAACATAGATCCGGAGAAGCGGAGAAAAGTGATTAAGCAGTATGAGGACTCTGGCGTTTACGATCAGCTCCCTGCCAAAGAAAAGAAAAACGCGTTGGAGGACGAGGTTGCGTCTGCCTATGCCGAAGAGATCGCCTCCGACCCGAAGATATGGGACTACATTCTTTCCGAAAAGCCGACAACAAAAGAAAGAGTGCTGTCCTTCTTCCGAAGAGCAGCACGGGATTATTCGTTTGACGAAAAGATGAGTGCCGAAGCGAAACGGTACTTGAAACAATTCAAGAAGCTCTTCGACACACTCTCCGAGCAGAACGCTACCTACGGCAGCGGGGCAAGGTTTGCACTATCGAATGCATTGAAAGAACTTGGAGAATATGATGCTACACGGGTGAGACACATTGAAAGTAGCGGAAAGGATCATGTTTCACGCAATTATGAGGAAATCGTAGAGTTTATAGAAAACTCAAGGAAAAAAACATCCTTTTCCCGCTTACATATCGGTATTATCAGTGACAAAACCGCGGATCTTGTAAAAGCGAGTACGGGCATAGATATCAAAAACTATGATTTTGTGCTGGCGAGTAATTTCATCTATCACATATATAATTCACATGGTAACGAGACGATAGAAACGCCGAGAGGGCAAAAAGCCGTTAATGATGTCAATATCAAAAATATACTTGAGACGGTTATTTCTCCCGCTGATGTCAAACTTGTAAGCGATTCGACTGGTACTGCACTACGCTTTGAGAAGACTCTTGACGGAAAAAACATCGCAATTGCTATTACCTCTACTAAAAAAGGCACTCTTACATTAAAGAGTGCATGGATTATAAATGAAAAGAGTGGAGGTCATACACCGTCAGCAAATGCAAATGCCTTTGCAGGAACGCCCGAAACGAACGGCAGAAACTCCACTACTGATATTATATCCGAAAAAGCCTCGGATGTCAACCCATCTGCAAAAAATACTGGCACAGATGCGGCAAAAATTGCTTTTAACAAAAATGAAGAAGATCCCGCACACTTTATACTTCGGCTGAAATCGCTTGAAAAAGCAGTGCCGACCTATGATCGCGCGGAATCTTCCGCTAATAGGATATCCGAGAATTCCGAAAAAGTCAACCCCTTTGACGAAAAAAATTCGGAAAGTGCTCCCAAAACAACGAAAGATGCTCGCATGGCACTTCCTGACACCGACAGTGAAGGGAAAAAGCTTTCTGACGGGCAGAGGAAATACTTTGACGGTACAAAGGTTGTAGACGCTAACGGGAATTTGTTGCGTGTATATCATGGCTCTCCGGCTATATTCACGGAGTTTTCGTATCGGTTTATGAGTACCAACGGATCGGCGGAGGGACAGGGGTTTTATTTCACGCAGAATAAGGAAATGGCGGAAGGATATTCAAAAGAAGGCGGGCAACTGCTTGACGGATATTTGAGTATCAAGAAGCCTTTGTCTGACAGTAAAGTGACTCTTACTCGCGCTGAAGTAAAGAAATTGGTACAAGCTATTGATCCTACGGGCGATGATGTGATTGCCAATTTTGATTCCGAGGGCGGTATGGGGTATCCGTCAAAGGCTTGGTATAATCGTGCACTTACCGATACTGTAAATTCGTGTATGGATTATTGCGACAGTGATTCGGAAATCCTTGCAAATATCGCGAATTCCGGTGCAGGAGCCGAGACTGTGTTGCTCACAACAAAACGGGTTCTCGGATACGACGGATACATTGTCGACAATAAATATGAAAATTCCACGGTTTATGTTGCGTTTACTTCGGAACAGTTCAAAAGCACAAGCAACAAAACCCCGACAGTAAACCCCGACATTCGTTTTGCGCTTTCCGAGAACAGCGAAAACGCCTCACGCTACACTTACGATGCACTGATCGCGAAAAAGGACATGAAGGTAACAGCCCTTCCGAAGACAGTGCCGACAACCGAAGACGGTAAGATAGACCGCAAGGCGATTGTAGCTCTCGGCAGGATGAACGCGAGAAGTCAAAAAAATCCGCATAACACCGACACAAATGTATATGTTTATGTTGATGATATCGGACGAGATGTTTTGTTGAGTAGGGAGGGGATGCAACACGGTATCGCAAGAAGTAAAGAAACTGCGCTTGCAGTCACAAGAATCGGTGATGTACTAAAAAGTAGCATTGCAGTAAACGAGCTTAACGGCAGCACGACACGAAAAACAGAGATGTCCTATGTGCTACTCGGTGCTTGCCGTGACGGGGAGAATCTCTATGTAGTGCGTTCCGTGGTCTCGAGAATCGAAAATGATGTAACCGAGATTGATGTCTACCGACTCGGAGCAGTGAAAAGCAAAAAAACAGAGACTCCTACACCCGCTCTTGGCGGCACGGCTGTTACAGAGCAAAGCTCTCTCATCTCCTCAGAGTCTCCTGCTATTAGTATATCCGATTTTCTCGAAAAAGTCAAGACTCTTCCGCTTGCAAATGAAATTTTTTCTCAAGATGTATTGCAAAAACTCGGAATCAAGCGTTCTGTCGGGACTCTTTCCGACTCGATCCGTTTCGCTCTCCCCGAGGATGGCGAGTTCACCTTCTCGGAGGGGGAGGACGGCTCGCTTCATGTTACGAGAAATTACATGTCCTACGCGGACGATCCCACACATGTTCGTCAGGCAACGGACATCAGCCGGGAAAAGTATTACAGCAAGACAGAGCTTGAAGCCTCGGTCAACAGCATGGTGGACGAGGTTATGCAGTTTAACGATGAGCACTCCTCTCTGAAAGGAAAACTCAAAGGAAAAACAAAGAGTGCCGTTGTCAATTACCTGTGGCAGAAGTTCAACAAGAGCGCAAGCGAGGCGGATCTCCAAAAGTCTGCGACCGATATTGCCGATTATATCATCGAGAATACGATGGTGGAAGAAATCTACAACGACGCGAGATATACCGACAACGATATCGAACACGCTGAGGCGGCTCTGACAGTGCTTCGTGGATTCATGCACAACATGAATTTGAAAGCACTGAAGGGCGAGATCAAGTACACATACGATGACAAGGCAAACGGAGTTTTCCTGACTTGGGGCAAAAAAGAAGGTGGATTTACCGCCGATGTGGTTGCCATAGAATTAAAGGAATCGGGACTTCAGATCGAGGTGGCGGATTCGGAAGCCGAGTGCTTTTTCAATATTCTTGATTTGTATCAGCGCTCGAAGGAAATCCTGCGTGACAGAGTCTATTCCGAAAAGCTCAAAGCTTTCGGATCGGAAGCGGAAATCGCTGCCCTGCGTGACGAGATCGTGAAAAAAATTCTGTCGATCCGTGAACTCGAGGGGAAGAAAACAAAGTACGGAAAGCTTGTCGAAGAGTATAGCGAAAAAGTCCGCACGCTCAAGCAGAAGAACGAGGATACTATCCATTCGCTCAAACAGGAGAACGCCGAAAAAGTCCGCACGCTCAAGCAGGAGTTAAGAGATGAGCGTCGGATTCCTCCTCTCGAAAACCGTGTGCTCAAAAAGGTACAGGGGATCAAAGACTGGAAGAGCGGTGTCTTTCAGAACGCCACGCAGTATCGTCCGAAAATCCTTATGCAGACCGTTGGAAAACTCTCTTCCATTGCGGCAAACGGCAACATTCGCGACGGTGCGGTACGCAAGGTCATGCGGGATCTTTACCTTTGGTATTCTTCCGAGGGAACAAAGAACATGCTGGAAGGCAGCGGAAGATATAACAGTGAGATCGCCGGCATGCTCTCGTCGCTTGCCGAAGATGCCCGTATCATGACCGAAGCGGAAGAGAGCAGTCTGAACGAGGTGATTTCTCTCTACAACAAGACAGGACTTTCCCTGGAAGGTTTATCGAGGAAAGATGCCATGACGACCCTGCGGGACTTCTATACGAGAAAGAACATCGGGGATGCGTATTCGGCAGAAACGAAACAGTTTCTTTCCCGCATGGCGAAGGATACCACGCTTTCTGCGGAAGAGTTGAACCGGTTGGGGAATGTCGTCGATTATTTCAAACACTTCGTCGAGAATTTCAACCGTGTCTTCCGCGACGGCAAATGGCAGGATGTTGCACCTCTTGCCGAGAGTATGATTCACATTGCGGAAAAGGCAAAAACCGCGAATTACGGCATTTCTTATCGTGCCATGCGGTCAAAGCTTTTGTCGAGCTATCGTGAAAACTTTTCCGAACCGATGACTGTCGCAAAATTCGCTGACGGGTACGACCAGAACGGATTTTTTACCACGAGCATAATGGCGTTCCGGGAAGCGGAAGAAAAGCGATCCTTTATCGAGCATGACCTTCGGCAAAGACTAGAGGATTTCTACAAGAAAAAAGAAAACAGGAAGTGGCTGAAGCGGGCGCAGAAAGAAACCGTTATTTACAATAACGAAACCTTAACCAAACGCGAAGCCGCACAGCTTTACATGACTTTCCACCGCGATATTGCGACAGCGGGACTTTTGCTTTCGGGCTTTGAGATTCGCCGGGACGCGGAGACTCTTACGGTCAGACCTATCGCGGAGTCGAACCTTACGGCAGAGCAGGCGGAGACTCTGACGAAGAAGTGTATTGCGGAATTGAAATCACAGTTTTCGGCGTCGGATCTCGAATTCATATCTATCGCGGAGGAGATTTACAAGGACTGCCGTGAACTGAAGCGTGCGACGGATATGCTGCGCAACGGGTACAGCAATGTTACCGAGGGCTACTATGTTCCCGTCGTGCGTATCGGTGCGGCAAAGAGCTTTGACAGTGATTTCTTCGGAGAGGGAGTCAGCGTCAACCGACAGTCTTTCAATAAGAGCACTGTAAAAGGCGCGAAGGCGAAACTTGTGATTTCTCCTATTGATGAGGTGCTGTCGCGGCATATCGAAGGTATCTCGCGCTATGCCGCGTTCGGATCGGTGCTTGATACGATAGATATGATCTGGAACTATGACATCAGCGGGAACCCGAACAACCCGACATCAATGCGTACCACCGCGGAGAAATCGTGGCGCGGGGGAGAAAAGTATCTCACAAAGCTCAAGCAGGATTGCAAAGGTATCGGGAGAGACGGGAAACTTCCGATCGTGCAGAAACTGATCGGAAAATACGCAACAGCCGTTCTCGCACTGAATCCTAAAGTGCTTGCGTCACAGCTTTCTTCGTTGCTTGCTTCGACAAGTATTCTTGATGTTACCTCCTTGATCCGCGGCGCTACGATCAGCAGTAAAGATGTAGATGTATATTGCAAGCTCGCGCAGGTCAGAAACTATGACAAGACTGCATATCGCGCACAGGCAGTCACCGACAAGATCGGAAGCATCGGCGAGGTGTTGATGGAGCCGATCGGAAAGGTTGACCGTTTCGTGGTGAAGAAGCTCTTCGGTGCATGTCAGGTGCAGATTCAAAAAGAGGGCGGAGCAAAGATCGGAACGGTGGAAAACAAGCAGGCGGCAGGAAAACTTCTCGAACGCGTCATTCTCGAGACACAGCAAAATGCGTACGCTACCGAACGCTCGGAGGCAATGCGCTCGGGAAACGACTTCCTCCGTCTGACGACGCTTTTCTCCGCAGACTCTATGAAGGTGTTTGACCGTATCTTGGATTCTTGGGGCGAATGGCGTGTTTTGACCGCAAAACTCAAGGCAGAAAGCGATCCGCGGGTGCGTGCAGAATTGCAGGCGGGCATCAAAAAGGCGAGCAAATCTTTCAAAAAGGCAACTTTTGCACTCGCTTCCAGTGCAGTGTATATGGCGCTTATTGCCGAGTTCTTCCGGTGGTTCTTCGGGCAGAAAGATGAAGATGAAAATTTGGCTTCCAACCTGATCCTCGGCACGATCGGCAATCTGTTCGGCGGACTTCCGCTTATCAAGGATGTCATGTCTTTCATGATGGACGGCTACGAGATGTCGGCGCCGACCTATGATATGATAAATAATGCCATGAATGCCACCAAAGCCGCGGCGGTCGTGATGCCGAAAATCATTGACGGCACGGCGGAAAAGCAGGAGGCGGCAAAGGCGACCCGTGACTTCCTGTATGCGGCGTCGCAGATGCTCGGTGTCCCGTTGAAGAACGCATACAAACTCGTTTACGGTGTCACATCAAAAGTGAGCGCGCGTGCCGGTTATGTGCTTGATGATCTGTTCTATCAGCAGAACTATCGCAAGGATCTTGTCAAAGCGATCGAAAACGAAGACGATGATATGACGGATCTTCTTCTTTCGATGATAAGCCGTGACAGCGTCGGTGTGGATGCCGGCACAGAATTGAAGAATACGACGGGCACGCTTTTGAAAACATGGAATCGCGAAACGACGGAAGACGGTGAGGAGAATCCCGGAAACAGCACATCAAAAACGATGAAATCTCTCTTAAAAGCGGGGCAGAATCCGCTTCCGAAGAGCATCGGGAATAAGATATCGTATGACGGAGACGAGTATGAATTGAGCGGTGAAAACAAAGCGCTGTTCCGTAAGATATACGGACAGTCTGCCGATGTGCTTGAGCGGCTTGTCACCAAACCGGCGTTTCTCACACTTAACGCTGCGGAGCAGACAAAGGCGATCCGCTATGTCTATGACACCTATTATCAACAGGCAACGGAGACGGTGCTTGACACGGAAAAGGATATTCGGACGGTAGCGGCGAAGATGACAGATGTCGGAACTTTGGCGCTCGTGAATGCCAAAATATCCTCCTTCGAGGCGGACAAGAATAAAAATGGAACCGTCGTCAGCGGCACGAAGAAAAAGAAGGTGTTGCGCTACATTGCATCACTCGGACTCCCTGTCGGTGAGGCACTGTTTCTTCTTTACCTGAACGGTTACAGTGTGAAGGACGGTGAGCTTCGCGGTATGAGTGAAACCGCGGCAAAGAAAAAACTGCTTCGCTACATACAGTCTTCGACAGAGCTTTCGGCAGAAGAGCGCGTAATTGCTGCCGAAGCCTGCGGATTTACGGTCAAAGGCGGGAAAGTCCTTGTGTCCGCTTCCTGACGGAATCCACCTCCGATCATATGTTCTCCCGAAATTCACAATCGATTGCGAATTTCGGGAAAAAACGGGAAAGAGTGGGACAGAATCGATGTAAATCTGTGTTATAATTTTTCTCGGGAGGAATGAATATGTACCGGGTCGAAAAAACAGAAGTCGCAAAAGTCACAAAAATCCAGTGCCCCGACTGCAAAGAACGGGTGCCGATGGTCGGTCTTTTGAAAGACAGTCACATCGAAGGGCTGACCTTCCGCTGCGCAAGATGCAGGCAGTATTGGAAAGTGAGCGCAAATTCCGTAAAAACCGAAAACGAGATGTAAGAAAAAGAGCCGGAGTCCGTTGAGACAGAGCTAAAGTCCTGAAATGAGGGATCTTTGGCTCTTTTTCTTTACAACAGAAAGGAGAATGCAGCATGAAAAATCAGCACGATCATGATCGCAACAAGAATCCGTATGCAACGCTGAAGGGCGGTGTTATTCATGCACCGAACGCGGCGAAGGATCAGCCGAACTCGACTGTTACCAAAGGCACGGATCTGCGTAACGGAAAGAATCAGAAATAAAAAGCCGCATGACGGCAAAGGAGAAAACAATGAGCACAGACGAAATGATTGAGATTGACCTCGAAGGCGAGGAAAATCCGACCGAAGAATCCACAGAAGAGGACATCGACGCTTTGTTCTCGTCGGAAGAATCCGACGGAACCGAAGAGGAAGCCGACGAAGAAGAAAACGAAAGCGGCGAACCTGCGCCGACGCAGCCGGACGAAGAAGAATCCGGAAAGGAAAATCCCGCACCCGAAACTCCTCCCGAAAAAAGCAAGCAGTCTGAAGCATCGGAGGAAAAATCCTCCGACGACAGGGATCAAAGAATCCGTGAGCTTGAGGACGAAAAGAGGAGATTGCGGCATGCGGGCAAGAAGGTGCTCGAAAAGCTGGGCGTCAAAGATACTGACGATCTGTATCTCGGACTTATCGAAGCCGGTGCGGATATGGAAGATGTTCCGCCCGACGAGTACAGAAAGACCGTAGAGGCAGCTGTCGAAAGCGAGAGAGCAAAGAGCGAAGCGGACGCCCTTCAGTACGAAACGCTGATGCAGCTTGATCTTGCGGAGGTAAAAAGAAATTACCCCGATGCCGCATCTTACAATTCCGTTGCGGAGTTCCCGCACGCAAAGCGCTTCGCAGAGCTTCGTGACCTCGGACTTTCCGCGAAAGAGGCATATATTGCCTCGCACCCCGATGCCGTCAGAAGAAATGTTGCCGAGTCCGTGCGGAAGCAGAACCTTGCGGAAACCAAAAATCACATTCATTCCACCGTACCCAAGGGCACGAAGGATACATCCGTCACCATTCCGAAGAAGGAACTTGAAGAATGGCGCGATCTGTTTCCTGACTGCTCTGACAGAGAGCTTGCAAAGCTCTACAAAAAAACAAAGGAGTAAAGAAGATGTTTCATCTTGTAAGAATCGAGAACGCTCGCATGAATGTTCCCGAACCCATCGTATATGAAGCGACCGCATCCGAAGCGATTGCTATCGGAGAAGCCCTTGTGCTTTCCGCGGGAAAGCTTACGAAGTGCGGTGCGACCACCGCACCCGAGTACATTGCCATGAAATCCGTCGCCGCGGCAGATACCGACCGTAGATGTCCCGTTTTTCGCGTGGAACCGAATCAGATCTTTGCGGTCGAGCTTTCGGCTGCCCCGACAGGACTCGTTGTCGGCGCAAAAGTAACCCTGCATACTGACGGTCTGAAAGTTACCGCGACCACCCTCGGCGGATCGAATAACACCGAAAAAATCGGCGTTGTGACGATCGTCGATCTCTGCGATGCGGCTGCCGCAGGGGATAAGATCCTCGTCAGAATCTGAAAGAAAAGAAGGAGAAAAGAAACATGAGCACATTCATCTATTCAAAAATGAGTGGCAAGAACGACCCGATGTACGGGAAGTTCGAGCACGCCATCAAGGCTCTCATTGAGCATGAATCCGATGTTTGCGAAAAGCAGAAAAATATTCTCGATGTTCTTTACAATGTCGAGAAGTCGAATCGCGCTTCCGAGACTGTCATGGCACAGTCGGAATTCGAGACTTTCCATGCGAAGGTCGAGGGTGCAAAGGCGGATAACGACAGCATCGAGAAAACCTATCACAAGACGATCGAGCACATTGCCTTCGGCAAGGAATTCACTATTACGCGTGAAATGGCGGATGACGCGCAGTTCGGCATCGGTGCGAACATCAAAGCACTCCCGCGAGCGTTCACCCGTGCGTATTACAAGACCCGCACAAAGGTCGGCGCACAGGCACTGATTCACGGCACGGCGTCGGAAATGCGCATCAATTCCGAGCGGGTTGACCTGACCTGCGGTGACAAGAAGCCCCTGTTCTGTTCCGAACACCCGTACAGTCTCGAAAAGTTTGCGGGAGAAACGCAGTCGAACTTCTTCTACGGAGACATCACCGCGTCGGAGAGCAAGCTTGAGAAGGGACTCGTCGTTCTGTCGAACAAGCTCCGCAATTTCAAGGACGAAAGCGGCGAGACGATGGAGTATGTCGCAGATACGGTCATTCTTCCGTGCAACCGTCCCGAATTCGAGCTGAAGATGAAGAAGGTGATCGGTTCCGAGCGCGTTGCCGGCACCGATTACAACGACATCAACATTCAGTACGGCGCCTATACGCTTGTTGTTCTGCCCGGTTGGGAGACGACCGACGACCGTTTCATGATGATGTCTTCCGCGGCAAACCGCAACCTCCTCGGCAACATGTTCTACAACCGCGTGAAGCTGGATATCCGCAACCACATTGACGATGCGACGCGCAATTTCGTCTGGAACGGTTATTGCCGTTTCGGTGTCGGATTCAACAGCTGGAAGCATATTCTGCTTGCCGTAAACAGTTCCAGCGCCGTGACGGGTGCAACCTCTATCTGATTATGACGGTTTCCGAAGTATACACACATACCAGAGGTTTATGCTTCGAGGATACGCTGGAAAGCGATGAGCGCTTCTACGACGCTTTGAATCGCGCACTGCTTCAGGCGTCTCTCCTGCGCCCGAAGATCATAAAATATCCGCTTTATCACAATCCGCCGGAGAATCTTGTCACCGAAGCATCGTTTGCTCCGGTTTGCAAGATTTCGGAACTTATCTATTATGCGTCCGCTCCCGCCCGCTCTTATTATTTCGAGGCGGACGGCAACGGATACGCTTACCTTGAGTACGAGTCCCTTGACGGGGAATGGGAGATTGCCGCAGAAGTGATGCTTTCCTCCGGCGGTGAATTCCGTTCTTATCGCGGATTTGTTCTTGTGGACGGGAAGCCGACGGAGAAGCGGGTACGGCTTCGTTTCTCGGGAGATTATCTGTATTCCGTGAAGAGTGTCGCGATGTATTCCGTTCTGTACAGCGGGGAGGAAAAGGATATTCCCGCGTATCGGAGATATGTTCCGTACGATTTTTCGGTGTTGTGCGCGGATTTTCTTGCCTTTGAGCGATTTCCTCTGTATTCCGAAGGCGGGAAAAACATTACGGCAGCGATGTATGATATTGTTGGTGAAACAACTCTGCTTCTTCCTTATGAGGCAGGTGGAATGTATTGCGTTTGCTATCGTGCAAAGCCGAAGCGCGTGAGCACAAACGATAAGCCGATCAACAGTACGGAAACACTCGATGCCGACGAGGAGATCTGCTCGCTTCTTCCGCTTCTTGTCGCTTCCTACCTTTGGTTTGAAGATGAGCCGAGCCGTGCGCAGTATTATATGGAGTTGTACCGTGAACGGGCGGCAGAACTTACCGCGGCAAAACGCACCGTAAAGCCCGCGGTCTATTTGGATACGAACGGGTGGTGATTTTTTGAGCAATTACAAAACGGCGAAAAATCTTCTGACGGAAAACAATACCTACAATCGGTATTACGGGGATTTTCGCGGCGTGGATTTCTCGAACGATCACACACAGATTGACGAGCGACGGTTTGCCTATCTCGTCAACATGTTCAAGGATTATCAGACCGGGCAGGGAACCGCAGTCGAGACGATCCCCGGATTCCGCAGACGGGTAAATCTGCCGAAAAAGGCAGAAGTCTTCGGTATCCATAGGATGCGCTTTCGCAATAGCGGCGAGGACGAGGCAAAAATACTTATTCATGCTGGGAACCGTCTTTATCTTTGGAAAAACTACCCCTTATCTTTGGGCGTTGTGCACACGGTGAGCTGCAATGCCCCCGAAGGTGTACAGGTTTTCACACAGAATACAAAGCTGAAAACCTATACTTTTCTTTTGGATGCAACGGTCTCCCGTGTGACAGATGTAAGGACGCGCGATAACGAAAGCCTGCTTGCAAATGCGGAGTATCAGGCGGGAACGCATACGCTGACGATAACGAGCAGTGTGCTCGCTGCAGGTGATGCTCTGACCGTATATTACACCGAAGGTGATATTGACGAGGAAAACGACATTCTCTATGCGGATATGAACGAAAGACAAAGTACATCGTTCATGTTCAATAACCGCCTGTACCTGATCGACGGCAAGAATTATCTTTTTTACGATGGCGAGACGGTGAAAAAATGCAGTGACAATGCCTACATTCCGACAACCTATATCAATATCACCCCGAGCGGTACAAACGCGGACACGGGCAAGGAATACGAGCAAAGAAACATGTTGCAGCCGAAGTTTCGTCACACCTTTATTGCGGACGGAGAGACGACGGAGTTTTACATAAACGAACCGTTTGATTCTGTGGTTTCGGTGAAAGTTTACGGCGTTGTTATGGCTGCCGAAACGGACTATGAGGTCTATAAAAAGAGCGGGTATGTCCGGATCATTCATGCGCCGAGCAAGCCTGAAAATGTCGTGCAGATCAAAGGCGAGAACGGCGCGTTGGATGTAAAATATCCCGAGCAGTATGCCGGCATAGAGATAGAGGTTTCACGCGAAATCGAAAACCCCATCCTGAAATGCACCATAGCGACGGTCTTTGACAACCGTGTTTTCATGTCCGGAAACCCGAACTATCCGAATGAGATTTTTTACTGCCACGCGAATCTGACGGGAAATATCGATCCCACTTATTTCGGTGTTCTCGATCACATGTCGGACGGTGTCGGTATGTCTCCGATCACCGGGATGATTCCCGTTGCGGATACGCTGGCGGTATTCAAGTCGGATACGGAGCAGGACGGTGCGGTTTATTTTCACACGGCGGAGACAACCGGTGACGATCTTATGCCGGTTCGATATCCTTCCTCGCGTGGACTGCCGGGCATTGGCTGCCTCGGCGCGTGCGCGAACTTTCTTGACGATCCGATCTTCATCTCTCGTCTCGGTGTAGAGGCGATCGGACAGCTTTCTGTCCGGTACGAGCGTGCGGTGGAACATCGTTCAAGTCTTATCGATGCGAAACTGACGAATCTGAATCTTTCGCATGCCGTTCTCGAGGAATGGAACGGGTACCTTGTGCTTCTTGTGGACGGAGCGATTTTTCTTGCTGACAGCCGACAGAGATATACGCATGCTATCGGCACGATGCAGTACGAGTGGTACTATCTTGAGGATATCGGAGTAAATGACGGACAGTATACGGAATATCATTTTTCTTCCGATCTTCACGGAGAGGGAAAACGGATCGGGTACTGCACTTCCTGCCATAAGGGAGTAAAACGGTGCACATGCGGAAATACGGACTCGCATATTTGGCTTCCCATCGAAATTGCCGATCATTTTTATGACGCCACCTTACGGGAAACAAAGAATGCTGTCGGAGAAAGCGCGAATCCGGCGAACAGCGAGGGAAAAGAAACCGTTGCACTTGTTGATACGGATATTGTAGACAACGAAGGTGCCGGATATTTTCCCAATGTGCGCTTTTTCGTGCAAGAGTTGACAGACGACAAAGGAAAGGTCAACTATCACGCATATTTTTGCGAAACGCAAGGGAATGCGATCGGCGGTACATTTTTTCCTGCGGCATCGTTGAAAACCATGGACGAAAACCTCTTTTTCGGAACGAAAAACGGTGTTGTGTGCTCTTTCAATTTTGACAAGAGAGGGAGTGACGGGAGTATCGCACCGCGGTACTACACCTTTGACGACAGAACCATAGAGTGCGGTGTTGCAACAAAGATGGACTGCTGCGGGATTCCGCATCTGACAAAGAGTACGGTAAAAAAATCCACGGTCGTAAAAACAAAAACGCTTTTGTCCTCTGCGGCAAAAATCAAGGTTCGGACAAACAACAGTCCTTTCCGTCAGGTATCGCGAATCAATTCACAGGTCTTTTCTTTTGACGATATGAACTTATCGGATTTCACCTTCATCGGTGACGACCGAAGTTTGTTCTCTGTCGGAGACAAAGACAAGAAATGGGTGGAAAAGCAGTATTACATTTACAGTGACGAATTCATGAAACCTTTCGCCCTGTATTATATTGCTTTTCGTTATACCGTTGCCGGACGGTACAAAGAATAGGAGATTGTCATGAGCGAAGAAATAAAGCATGTCTGTGATGAGATTACAGACGAAAACCTGCGGGCGAAAGGCGTCGGAGCGCTTGCCGATCGACCGAATAAGGCAAGCACTTACGGCGTCGCCGGGCTTTCCGCCGAGGAACTGAAATTATGGTTTGACGGCTTGGCGATCCTGCTCGCAAAGCAGGTTAATAGAATACGAACATCTCTTTCTTCGGACGAAGCGATAGAGATGATTAAGGTTCCCGAGAACTATACGGGGAAGATGACGCTGAAGGATGTCATCGACTACATTTTTTCGGGAGACATCATAAAGCATCTTTCCATTGCCACAGAGCCGGGAGTGAGTGCCGATCCGCAAGGAGCGTTTGATTACCTTGCGGAGATGATCTCATCTATCCGTGAGTCTTTGGTTGCGTTGGCTATGTATTCGGTGACACTTTGCATTGACCCTGCGACTCTGACGGCACGGGTAGAACTCAAGAATGAGGACGGAGAAATTCTTTCTCAATCTGCGGCAAAGGTTCCGACGGAAGGGATGCAGCTCAATGTCATCGAGAGAGCACTTTACCCGATTCAGTATTTGGCTGAAGAGGCAGAAAAAGCGAGAGGTTACACCAAGGGTGGGGCAATCGATGACGCGATCCGCAGGCTGTGGGAAGCTGTCAACAACATCAATGTGCGTCTTGCGGCGCTTTGACAGGAGGAGAATATGATTCTCGAAAAAACAAAAATATACGGCGTAGACGGCATGGGGACGATGAACGGCACCCTCGTTCGTACGGACGATGCCGCGGAGCTGACGGCGGGGGTCGTCGACGGGAAGATTCAGAGCGACTTTGATCGTTGTTACCCGTGGTCGGATATTACGGAAGTGATAGATAAACACGACAATGTGTTCATGAAAATCCCGAAGTTTTATTCCCGCATTATGGAGAATTCTGACGGCACTCTGAAACTTCAGATTTCGGGGCTTCGCTATGATGGCTTTTCGACGCTGTTTGTGAACGATCTCGGCGAAGAGATCGATTATATTCTCGTCGGAAAATATGAGTCCAGCGGAGATATCCAGGTATACGGTGCGGATAATTATTATGGCGAGATTTTCTCTAAAAGCGGAAAGTCCGTTGTAACGGGGTTTGATATTGACACCATGTTTAAGTGCATCCAGTCTCAGTACGGAGACGGATACTGCTCTTATGACATTTGGATCGATGCTATCATCAAGCAGCTTTTCACGGTGGAGTTTGCAACAACCAGTTGCAAAAGTGTTTTGCTCGGAAACCTTTGCGGAAGTGCTGCTCAGCGTACAGGATATACGGATACTGTCGAGCAGCCTACCGGCGGAAATGTCGCGGACGGCGAGCACGGAATTCTCGACGGTGGCGCTATCAAGTATCGCGGAATCGAAAATCCGTGGGGAAACTGCCGTGTATTTTGCGACGGTATTACATTTTTGCCGTATGCAAATTATGTGAGCGCGACGATCCGTTATTCCCTTGCTGGGAATCTGCCTCCCGTTACCACGGGAAGAAAACATGAGATCAAACGCTTGATATGTGTCTCACGCTTTCCGTTGCTCTTGCTGCCTTCTGTCGTTTCTTCAGGATCGCTTCCGTCCGTCTTCTATGATGGGATCTATCATTATTCAGGCGGGAACAAATATTTGTATGTTGGCGGCGGATTCGGTGACGGCATCGACGAAGATCATACAGGTACTATCGGCGGTCTTTGGAATTTTTGTCTCGGCGGTATCAGTGCAAGTGCCAATGCCACCTGTCGTCTTTGCTACAAGCCGGTATAGGAGAACGGCATGAAGCAGGAGCTTGAAAAAATCTACGGGGTCGCCGGACTTGGAAGAATAGATCCGGCGCTCTCCCGAACGGACGACGCCTTCGGATTGACCTATCGGGTATTTTCGGAGGAAATTATCAGCGATTTCGATCATTGCTACCCGTGGTCGGATATTACGGAGGTAAAGGATCGGCTCGGCAATATCTTCATAAGAATTCCGAAGTTTTACTCTTGTATTACAGAGAATCCGGACGGCACTCTGAATATGCGGATTTCGGGAACCCGACACTCGGGTTTTTCAACCCTTTTTATCGACGGAGAGGGAAACGAGCTTGAATATGTGCTGATCGGAAAATATCATGCAACCATGGAGGGAGATGATATTTTTTCCCGATCGCAGAGTTCCGTTGCGGTATCAAGAAACCTTACATGGTTTCGGGAAGCCGCAAAAAGGCACGGAGAGGGATATCAGGTTTATGATTTTTTAATAGACGCCATTATCAAACAGCTTTTTACCGTGGAATTCGCTACTACGAATTCGCAAAGTGTTATGAGGGGATATTCGACCGGCTCCGCGCTTGTTTTTACGGGTCGTGCCGATTCCGTCCGAACGGCATCGGGGTCTGAAGTAAGTAACTTCGACGGTTTGCATGTGTGCAAGTATCACGCGGGATCGAAAATCCGTGGGGAAACGCATGGACTTTGACAGACGGAATCAATTTTCAGAAAGAAAAGATATATCTATGCTTCGATCCCGATCGTTACGCGTGCGATACCTATGCAGCGCCGTATTTCTATGCGGGAAACCGTGCGACAGAAACCGGAATTATTCGTGTGGAAGGATTGATCGGGAGTAGACGATTGCTTTTATTCCACGCAGCTTCCGGAGGCTATTCTACACAATATTACGGGGATAGCTGTTTTTACGATGATGTTGGAACGGTGCTCCGTGTAGGGTCGGCAAGCGAGGGCGGTTCAGGCGTTGGCTTATGGGGCTGTCGCGCCGATTACAAATCGAATCTTCAAGCTCCGCATATCAGTACACGCCTTTGTTATAAACCCATCAGATTAAAAACCGTGTAGAGAGGAAAACAAAATGAAAAAATTCAGAAAAGAGCGGTGGCTGATTTCCGCCACGGAAGAAATGAACCAGGGAATCCTGACCGAAGAGGAGATCCATGACGCCGAAGAAGCGTGGGTCAACGATTTCGATGGCAAGGAGAGAGAAGAGCTCTTTGCCGCCGGCAATGACTTCCTTCGCGATGAGTGGTTCGAGGAAGAGGGAGAAGAAGCCGATGGAGATACGGTATAAACTGCTTGACAACGGAACGGGAGTCCTTCTGACGAGACAACCGCAGCCGTACCGTACGCCTTGTGTCGTGTGCTTTGACGGAGCGCCGATCCGGGCGACCGCCGTTTTTTCCGACAGAGTCGGTCACACCTTCTATCGAAAGTTGTCCGCCGGAGTATGCGAGGCACCGGGTGCGCTGACCGGAACAGTCAGAGTGTCCGTCATCGTGCCCGATGGAAAAAAGGATTCCGCAAGATGGCTTTGCGAAGAATTCATTCTGAAAGACGAGGAGAGCATACTTCTTTTCTTACCGAACGACGAGCGACTTCCCGAGTTTGTCGCCGCTGTTCGTGTAGAGCTTGAGGCTCTTCGCACCGAGCTTCGCGCCGCTGTCGGCGAGATGCAAAAAATGAAAGAGCAATACGAAGCATTGCTCGAAGGCTATGATATTACATAAGGAGTACAAAAAATGGAACTGTCCGATACTGTAAAAATGATGACGAGCGAAGACTACAAAGAACGCTTTCGTGCCGAATATGAGCAGACGAAAACCCGCACCGAAAAACTGCATTGCATGCTGGTAAAGTATGAAGCGGGAACGCTCTCATTCACACCGTCCTGCCCTCCGGCTCTTTTGAAGAGACAGGAAAATGTCATGCGGGCATATCTTGACATTTTGGAGGTGCGCGCAGAGATTGAGGGACTCGACCTCGGGGAGGCAACAGAATGAAAAAGATCTGTATTTCTCTCCTTTGTATCGTTCTCATCTTTCTGTGTGTGTCCGTTCCGGTTTTCGCACTTGAGGAGGGAACGGAGGCAGCTGCCGACGAGACGCTATTCACGAGAGTGTTTGAGTATCTGAAAGAGAACAAAGACACCGTGATTTCCGCCGCCGGAAATGTTCTCATGTTTGCCGCCGCTATTACGACCTATGTCCGCGGGAAGAAACGGAACGGTATGATTCTCGGTAAGGTGACGACAATCGCCACAGGCACGCAGACGATCGGCGGACAGCAGACTTCTGTGATCGATGCCGTCAATCGTCTGATCGAAGGCTACAACACGATGGAGTCCAAAATCAAAGAGTACGGTGTGTTCGACAGAGAGCGGGATCGCTTTATGGTGGTTATGACTGCGCAGAATGCCGCGATACTCGAAATTTTGCAAACCGTCTATGCAAACTCGAAAAATCTTCCGCAAGGGATTAAGGATCTCATCAGTATCAAATACGCAAACTGTCTGAAGCTGACCGGTGATAACAAAGCTCTGCTTGAAATTTTCGACAAGACACAGACAGTTCCCGAAAGCGAAGAGGGAGTCGAAGATGAAGCGTAAGACGAAAGGACGGATATGGAAAGGTGCGGCGATCTTCCTTGATGTCAGTGTGCCGATGGCGGCGACTCTGACGCAGTTTCCTGTTTGGATCGAGAGAAGCTCCGACGCAACCGTTTCCGGATTGTTTCTGCTGTTTGCAATGCTGTCCTGTCTTCCTTTTTTGAAGCAGCTGCGCGAATACATGAAATCGCCGTCGGTTTGGAGTTTGTGGTGCATACTTTTTGTTTCTCTTTTCGCTCTGCGCAACATCATTGACGAAATGCTCGTCATCGCCTTTTGGGGACTCCTCTCGAATGTGATCGGAGCCGCGATCTATCGGGTCGGTACAGAGACGGAAAAGGCGGGTGAAGAAGAGTGGAAATGATTCCGCAGGCGTCGACAGAGTCGGAAGGGCGGCTCGACCGTCTTTTGACCTTTGAGCAGTCGGGAAAGAAAAAGATCGCGAAGAGTTTAATCAACTACGGCGGATTCTTTCTTGCCGCATTTGTGCTTTTTGTTGTTTTCGTTGTTCTGACGACCGAGGTGCACCTTTCCTCTTTTGCCGATATCGCATCTCTCGGGCTGGAATTCAGTGTGCTCTTTATCGGTTCTTGCCTTTTGTATCTCTGCGGTGTGGATAGTGGCACGCGCGCAGGAAAGAACACCTCGCTCTATCAGACAACGGTTGCCGCCTATGATAAGCTGAAAAGGACTGTCCTTGATCGGAGTCTTCAGACCGCGGTGTCTGCCTTTTGCAAAGAATATGTGGAGAGGGAATTCCGTGACGCAAAAACTTCCGTTCTGATGGAGGCAGGTATCTCTTATGAAGAGTATGCGGAGAAATATCTCGCAAAGGACAGAAAAGCTGTCAAAGCTATGTCGGAATTGTCCGAGGCGAAGAAAAAGGTAATCTGCCGGGCGAACCGTATGAAGCCGATTCGTCTTACCTTTGAGATGATCTTCCGGAGAGGGAGAGGGACATCACGCCATGCACCTCTCGGCATGTCCCCCGAGGCAAAGCGCACCATTGATTTTTTTGGACGCTCTCTCCGGAACCTTCTTACAACCGGCATTACCGTATCAATCGCGCTCGATGTTGTCACGACTCCCACATGGGCGACTTTCGCAAAAGTGCTTTTGCAGATCCTCCCCATGGTGTCCCGCGGTTTTTTCGGTTATAAATTCGGGTATGAGAATATCACGGTTGACACCGTCGGTTATATAAGTGTGCAGTCGGACTTTCTCGAAGAAGCAATTCGCGCGAGCGAAAAAGCGGCATAATAGCGCGCCTTCGGTTCACCTGTGCCTGTACAAGAATGGTGTGGTAAAAATCCCACCGCCGCATAAAATGAAAAGGGGCATCAAATCTCGATGCCCCTATATTCTACTAAGTGATTATATCCGGAAGGTTTGCCAATGATGATTACCGTCGTATTGAGTGCGAACATGCGCCGTATGCAGAAGGACGGTGTCCTTGTGAAAAAGCTCGTCGGTATCGAGACGGCGGGGTCGATGAATCTTTTGTTTACCGACAAGACGGGGACGCTGACGACGGGGAAGCTCGAGTGCGAGCGGATTCTGACCGGGGAGGCGTGCTATCGCACGCCTGCGGCGCTCAAAAAGGCAGGGCGGGTCGCCGAGCTTCTGACCGCCTCGGCAAAGTATAACACCGATGCCGTCGTCTCGGGAAACGAGGTCATGGGCGGCAACGGCACCGACCGCGCCATTGCGTCCTTTTTCCGCGACATGCGCGCCCTGCCCGCCGATGCGGTGGCGAAGACGCCCTTTTCCAGTGACAGAAAATATTCTTCGGTGACCCTCGACGGCACGCCGAAGCTGACGCTCTATAAAGGTGCTCCCGAGATTTTACTCTCCGGTGTGCATTATGCCATGCGGGAGGACGGGCAGACGGTTGCCTTTGATCCCGCAGGGATCATGGAAGAATACCGTCACGCTGCCGCCCGCGGCGAGCGGGTACTCGCCGCGACCTGCCGCTTCGGCGCGGAGAGTTCGCCGATGATCTTTCTCGCACTGTTCTTTCTGAAGGATAAACTGCGCCACGGCGTGCGGGGCGCGGTGAGAGAAGTACGCGGCGCGGGGATTCAGGTCGTCATGGTGACAGGAGATGGAAAAGAGACAGCCGCCGCCATCGCCGCCGAATGTGGCATCTATCGTCCGAACACCTCGGAGCTTGTGCTCGGGTGCGACGAGCTTCGCGCCATGACAGATGCCGAGGTTGTCGACCTCTTGCCGAGAATCCGTGTGATCGCCCGCGCTCTCCCACAGGATAAGACCCGCCTCGTCCGCATCGCGGAGTCGGCAGGTGCCGTCGTCGGCATGACGGGCGACGGGATCAACGACGCCCCGTCCTTAAAGCTCGCCGATGTCGGCTTTGCCATGGGATCGGGCACCGACATCGCGAAGAATGCGGGAGACATCGTGATCTTACATAACGGCTTCGCCGCCATCGGCAAGACCGTGCTCTATGGGCGCACGATCTTCAAGTCGATCCGTAAGTTCATCACCTTTCAGCTGATTATGAACCTTGTCGCCTGCGGTGTTTCCCTGATCGGTCAGTTTATCGGGATCGACAATCCGATCACCATCATTCAGATGCTGTGGGTGAATATTATCATGGATACGCTCGGCGGGCTTGCTTTCGCCGGGGAAGCACCGCATATTTATTATATGAAGGAAAAGCCGAAGAAGAGAGAAGAGCCGATCCTTTCGCGGCAGATGATCGGGCAGATCGCCCTGACCGGTGCCTACACGCTCACGCTGTGCATGCTCTTTCTGCGCGCCCCGATGTTCCGCCGCCTGTTTTCCGGTGGGGGCGGTGAGGTTTACTTTTTGACGGCGTTCTATGCGCTCTTCATTTTCGCGGGACTTGCGAACTGCCTTTGCGCACGGAGTGAGCGCCTGCGCGTCTTCGCCGGGATCGGGAAGAATAAGCCCTTTGTCCTGATCCTTCTCCTGATCGCCGTGATACAGGTATTGATGATCTATTACGGCGGCGCGCTCTTCCGCACGGAGCCGCTCGCCGCGAAGGATCTTTTTACCGTGATCGCGCTTGCCGCGACGGTACTGCCCTTCGATATCCTCCGCCGCGTGTTCTCGAAGTTGTGCGGGGGAAAGAGAAGGTAGGGAAAAGTGATCGAATTCAGAACTTGTTGAATTCAGAATGAAGAATGAAGAATTCAGAATGATTTTTCTCTCGCCGCAGGCGAATTTCACCGCGTAGCGATTTCACGCGCGAAGCGCATTTCACCCGACCGCAGGTCGGATTTCACCGCGGCACCGTGAGGTGACACTGTGGGGGTCGGCGCCAAGGGCGACCCGTTACGCCGAGCCTTTATCACACGCTTTTTCGAGTCGTTTCCGTCCACTTCCATCGTAGGGGCGACCATCGGTCGCCCGCCTTTTACGCCATCTTCCGATAAACGAACAATTAAGGCGAAAACGCTCCCTCCCTTTGTTGGGGTCGGCGCCAAGGGCGACCCGTTACGCCATACCTTTCGCCACACGCTTTTTCGGGGAATTTCCGCTTTTTACGCATATTATTTCACACCGCAAAAATCGAAACACTACGGCAAAGCTTCATGCCAAAGCCTCCTTTGTGTTTGTACTTCGGCGCGCCGAAGTACCGGGAG
>CALAFS010000241.1 GCA_937892405.1 uncultured Clostridia bacterium | reverse complement strand
CAACTTTATTCTAACAGATTTTTTCTCTTTATGCTCGTTTTTTTATTATTTTTTTTGAGCTTACCCCAACATTTATTATAGAACCTTTTTATTTTCGTATCATAAAAGGGAGAGCTCTCTGAGCCATGAGCGAAGGCTCTCATCGGATGCGCCGGAAGAAAAACGCCGCCCGGTGAGCCACTCGCCGCCGCTCGTCATCTCGGAGAGCAGACGACCGCTCTCGCCGATCCCGGAGCTTGCCGAGGTAGCGAAAGGAATGACTCTCTTCCCCGAAAAATCGTTGTTTTTCACGAAGGTATTGACAGGCCACGCCGCAATCCCCCACCAAATCGGATACCCGATAAACACGGTGTCATAAGTATCAAAAGCATCGACCGTCGTGCTCACAAGTTCTATGTCGCGAAGGGCGGGATTGTCATGCTCACGGCAGACTCTGCTCCCCGAAGCCGTCCAGTCGAGATCCGTGCTGGTATACGGATCTACCGGTTCGAGGCGAAAAAGATCCGCCCCAACCGCCTCCGCAATCCTTCTCGCAATCCCCTCGGTACTTCCCGTTGCGGAAAAATACACAACAAGCACCTTTCCGTTCGTCCCGCCGTCGGAATTTCCTCCGGCGTTGTCGTTTCCGCCCCCACCGTTCGATTCGTCGCCGGGCGTTTCGGGCGGAGTGCTTGCACAGGCGACAAGTGAAAGTCCCATAATAATAGCAAGTAAAAGTGCGAGAAAATGCTTCATTTTCTTCTCCTTTTCTTTATAATCTACTGTTTTTAGGTCGCTTTGCAGGATTTATTGTCTTTCTTGCGCGAAACTTTGGATTTTTTGTTGTTTTACACCGCAGTCCGCCCGAATTTATCGTTGTACCTATCTGACGGCAGAAGTCAAAATCATATAAAAGATAAGATCAAAAGTTCTGTTATAAGCAGAATTTATCTATATTTTCTTTATAATCTACCAAAATTCGATCTTTTACCAGTTCTTCTTTTCTTTCGTATGATCCTGATTGTGCTTCCGCTCTTCCACCATGCGTGCAAACCACTCGACCATTTGGGGGTCATAATGTGAGAAGAAGGAGCTTTGCTTCTTATCCAGTGCGGCGATCGCTTTCATATCGTCGTCCGAGAGTGTGAAGTCGAAGACATCGAAGTTCTCTGCCATTCTTTCCTTATGGACGGATTTCGGAATGACGACAATGTCACGCTGAAGCGCCCAGCGAAGAATAACCTGCGCCGAGGTCTTGCCGTATTTTTTGCCGATCTC
>CALAFS010000240.1 GCA_937892405.1 uncultured Clostridia bacterium | reverse complement strand
GGAAGAACGGCGGGCTACTCCCGCTTTTTTGCAAAGGTCAGCGCGTATTGCTTCGGCGTCGCTCCCGTATAGTCCGAAAAGGTGCGGTAGAAGGAACGCGGCGAAGAAAAGCCGCACCGCTCCGCCACCTCTTCCACGGAAAAATTGCCGGATAAAAGAAGGGGGATCGCCGCCTCCAGCCGCAGATCGTTCAGATATTTGCAAAAATGGATGTTCAGCTTTTCACAGAAAATGTGGGAGACATAACTGCGGCTGAAAAACAGCGCGTCGGCAACGCTTTGTAAACTGATGTTTTCACGGTAGTGCAGACGGCAGTAATCGAGGATCGCGTAGGTCGCGTCGCGGCGTACACTTTCGCGACGGGTAAGACCCGAGACTTCGAGGAGCTTTCCCGAGAGCAGAGCGAGATATGCTTTTCTGACCGCGGGGGAGGAAGCTGCATATTGCGCGAAGATTTCGTCCGTCAGCGCAGGGATCGTCGTTTTCTCCTGCCTGTTTTCGGTGATATGCGGGAGAGCCGGCAGACGGTCGGTAAAGACGGCGTCGAGAGTCGACACCTCCTCGGGCAGGAAAATGAGCTTTTCGACCTCAACCTCTCCGCTTACCGTGTAGCCGTGTATGACATCGGGGAATACGAGGATAAAATCCCCGGGACGCATGGTATAGGAGACACCGTTCAGCGTTGCCACGGCATCGCCCGAGAGCAGGCGGACAAATTCCACGGCACGGTGCAGGTGCGGCGGATAGGCAAGAATATGATTGTGTAAAATCTGTGCCTCCGTGTGAATCTGATGAAAGACGGACATCGTTCGCACCTCCGAAAAGGGATATTTTTGTCATAAAATACGGTATATCCGCCTTGTATTATAGCACAAAAGCTGATACAATTCAAGTGGTGTGAAAATATACGCCCGATCTTCGACGGAAGGAAGTTTTTTATGATGCAATCGGAAGAAAAAATAAAAGCGGCGCCTGTTTATATCGAAGGCGCGCCGATCAACGGCTATCACGGCTATATCCGTCCGCAGGATTCCCGGGACGCGATGAGGCGGGGAGACGCCTGCATCGGGGAAATCAAAGCGAATATCATCGCAGACTTTGAGCGTACGGAAGCGGACGCGGTGCGGGAGGGCGGCGTGCCCGATCGGATGGTGCATGTCTCCACTTTTGCAAAGATCGACGGCGTGATCTACATGACCTATTATGCCAACACCTCGACCGGAGAGGAAGACCCCGCGTATCAGGAGGCACGCCTCGCTTTTTGTCCCGAGAACGCACCGGAGAAAAAGACGATCCTCCGCGTGCAGAAGGTGGGAGACGATTTCTGCGGGAAAACCGTTACCGCCGTATATGACACGATTCTTTTGCAAAAGAGTGAAAGAGAACTGTATCTCTTATGGACGGCGGCGCTGGACGGTGAGTATTACCGTCTTTATCGTCCCTTCGACACCGTGACGCTGACCTTCGGTGACATCGGTGTAAACCGCCTTCGCGTCGGTAACATCGAAAAGGACTTTTCCACCGTGGGGATCCGGTCGGCTCTTGCCGAAAACAACATTCCGCAAAAGCGCATGTTCAGCGACATCGGCATTATGCAAAAGCTGTCGGAACGGGAAGAGAACGGAGAGATCGTTTATTACACGGGCGCGTATTCCGGCTATCTGAACTTCATTATCCGCAGTCGGGATTTTGTCACATGGGAATATGTTGCCGCTCCCGATTTTGATAACTTTTCCAAATGGGAGAACGCGACTTATGTTTTGGGCGACC
>CALAFS010000239.1 GCA_937892405.1 uncultured Clostridia bacterium | reverse complement strand
CCCCGGCAAAAAGCCGATACCGTTCATATAGACTCACCAAAACGGGCGACCGATGGTCGCCCCTACGGGCATAAAGGTGATGGAACACTCTCCCGATGGCGTATAATGATACCTTTGCGCGGCGGGTCGCCCTTGGCGCCGACCCCTACATGACGCGATTATCTCTTTTTCGGCAAGGCAATATGTCATGCCTTCGCCGCCCGCCCTTTTCGCACCGTTTCCGCCCGCTTTACGCATATTTTATCGCACCGCATTCCGACAATCAATACCTCTCCGCACCGCGCGTCCTCCTTTTTCTTTTGTGGAATATGTAGAAAATTTTTGGCATAATCACGAAAAATAAAAATCCGCCTTGTAAATATTTTATACCTATGATATAATGAATCCCGTAACGGGTGTATCCCGCTACGGGGTATTTTATTACATTACATAGGAGTAGCAGATGAAAACGAGAAGAATTATCCTTTGCCTGATCGCCATTCTGTCGCTTTCGTTCCTGTTTGCCGCCTGCGCGCCGACCGGTGACACCGAGAAGAACGGTGACCCGTCCCTGAGCGCAGATGTGAAAACGGTTTCGATAAAAGACAATGTGTATTCGATCGTGTACAACGGCGACAAAGTCAATGAAATGGGAATCGTCAGAGATTTCAACAATTCGTTGAATGCCGCGACGGGGCTTTCCTTTGAGCGTGTGCCCTATGCGGGCAACAGCGTCGCGAACGGTATCGTTGTCGGTACGCTGGAAGAATATGAGGGCTATACGACACTGAAAGAGGAGACGACCCGCTTTTCGAGCTCGACGCTCGGATCGTTTGCTATCGCGATGGTCGGTAAGAACCTTCTGATCGTGTCTTCCGACAGCGCGTCGCTGAAGGCGGGGTGTGAGTTCTTCGTGCAGGAATTCTGCTCCGAGGCGGGTGCACCGGAGATCGCGGAGGATTATTCCAAGTGCATTCTTTTCGATAAAAGCGAATATTTCAATACCGGCAAAATCACGGCGATTGACACCACGACCGTCACCGCGAATGCGACGCTCGCGTCCATCACCGTGGACGGCACCGTGATTGACGGCTTCAAAGGGGAAACTCTCGACTATACCGTGAAGGGTGTTTCCTACGCATCGAGATACCCGACCGTGAGCGCGACGCCCGTCTTTGCCGGCGCGGTGGTTTCCGTGACGCAGGCATCCGACGCGACAAACGGTGTCGCCACCATCGAGGTGCGCGGACGCGACCTCAATGCCGACGGGGAATATAACAGAAAGACCTATACCGTCACCTTCGAGCTTGACGAGACTGCCGAGAGTGCGGCGGAGATCGTATGGCGCGGCGGTGCCGCGGGTGTCGTCACCTTCGTTATCGACGACGGCGACCACGCAACGGCGGACTTCGTCCGTGAAGAAATGCTGCATAAGTATTCCGCTCTTCGCGTTTCCTATGCTCTGATTACTAACCGCCTCGCTACCATTAAGACGACCGCCGACGGCTCCGCCTATGAGATGACCGAGGACAATAAGTATGTTTATACCGTGAATGAAGATGAGGTCGCCTTCTGGCGCTCCCACCTCGCCGCGAATAACTATTGCGAGCTGCTCAGCCACTCCTGGACACACGATAAGTGGGGAGAGAACGACGACGGCGGCGAGCAGACCCTGACCGACTACGACGGTAAGCCGACCGGTACGAAGACCTTCCCGAAGGGTCACATCACGATGGAGCTTGCCGCGTCGAAGCAGCTCCTTGTCGAGCTCTTCAGCCAGGATTCGCGCTACTTCGTCATGCCCGGTACCGGCATGAAGGCGTCCGATTATTATCTGAATCTTCTGCAAGGCGGTTCGATCTATGCGGGCTCCCGTAATACAATCAATGAGCTGAACGATCTCTCCCAGTTCGCGACCAAGCACTCGACGATAAACGCATACATGATCGCGGCGAGCGAATCGCCCGACGCGTGGAACGACTTCATCGACCTCGCGATCAAAGAGGGCAAGTGGGCGACCTTCTGTATCCATAAGATCGTTGCCGACTACACGCCGGCGAGCGGTCACTACATCTATCAGAAGAATGCGGACGCCATGTTCGCACATGCGAACACCCTTGCCGCAGAGGGCAAGCTCTGGATCGCCACCATGACCGAAGCCGCCGATTACGCAAGATTGCGTAAAGCCGCGACGGTAAAAGCCGAAACCTTCCGTGACGAGAGCGTCAGCGTCACCCTGACCGCGACGAATCCCGAGAGCGGGATCGGCGAGACCTTCGAGGGAATCTCCCTGACGGTCAAGGTTGCCGTCCCCGCAGGTTGGAGCGGCACCGTCAACGCCTCGAACGGCGCGACCGCCGAAGTGCAGAGCGACGCCACCGGAACCTATGTCTACATCGACATCGTCCCGAGCGAAACGCCCGTCACCCTCACCCCTGCGAACTGATTCCGAATAAACCGTTTTCGGGATTTTGAAATCGTTTTTGATCTAAGCCAAAGGCGGACTCCGAAAGGAGTCCGCCTTTGGCTTGTTTTTACCCATTTCCACCTCACGGGCGACTCGCGCACCGTGTCTTCGCTACTTTCTTTATTTGCCGTTGAGAATTCCGCATACCATATTTTGAGGCTCCTCGTTCTGTAGGGGTCGGCGCCCTCGACGACCCGTTACGCCGAGCCTTTATCACACGCTTTTTCGAGTCGTTTTCGTCCGCTCACTCGTAGGGGCGACCATCGGTCACGTTTCGGTAATTTCGAGTTTATCAAGGTATGCTTTGATCCAAGCCTCCTTTGTGTTTGTACTTCGGCGCGCCGAAGTACCGGGAGGCTGTCACGGCAGAGCCGTGACGGAGGGATTGTGCCTTATTGATACATTCAAAAGATAAAAATACCTTTTGCCTACCCGTGAGGTGTTTTCTCATGTGATAAAATGTGCGTTCG
This sequence comes from uncultured Clostridia bacterium, assembly GCA_937892405.1. Lineage (GTDB taxonomy): Bacteria > Bacillota > Clostridia > Oscillospirales > CAG-272 > UBA1740. Next base: position 3,219 of record CALAFS010000239.1, on the reverse strand, counting down.
CAAGCGGGCGACCGATGGTCGCCCCTACGGGCATAAAGGTGACGGAACACCCTCCCGACGGCGCACGACGACACCTTTACGCGACGGGTCGTCGAGGGCGCCGACCCCTACATGGTGATACCATGACGCGATCATATCTTTCTCGGCGTGTCATATTGCTACGCCTTCACCGTACGCCGAGTCTTCGCTACACGCCCTTTCGAGCCTTTTTCGCCCGTTCTTACCCCACGGACAAAACCGACGGTTCCCCTTGGCTATCCCACGCTCCCGAAAAATTCTCCCACAAAAAAGCCGCGACCGAAGAAATCGGTCGCGGCGAGCAACGGCGGAAGGGAAAGATCGGATTCCGCCCGATCTTTTGGAAAGGAGGGCTTCCGCCGGGCTGTCATGGGGAATTCCGCTTTTTGCGGAAGAGGGCGTCGCGTTTTGCGCCGCTTTCCTCGGTAACTTTACCGGAGAAGGGAAGCGGGCACGCGGTCATCGTGCCATGGGATCGCACCGATTAAGGTGTCGACCTCTTTGATCCGATCGCCCTTTTGATCGACGGCTTTTAACCGAGGAGGGGACCGAACTCACCGTAGCCGGTGTCGTCGGTATCGTCCGCACGGTCGAAGTCGCCGGTGCCGGTCGAAGCGGTCAGAATGTCATCGGTGTCAAGGAGAAGAAGCTCAAGCTCTGCTTTGGTATACTGTTTCATGTTCGTCTCTCCCTTCTTTAGTCGGCATTCTGCGCGGCGAGGTATGCTTCTGCCGCAACGGAGTAAGCATACAGCGCGTGTGCATACGCCGGAACGATAGTAGTAAAGCCTGCCATGTAGACATCAAGATTGTAGGTGAAGGTCTGCTCACCGAGGGTGATGTTCAGATCGTTTCTGTAATTCGAGATGTGAATACTGTCTACGGTGAAGTAATATTTGGTTTCGCCCTCTTCGTTCACCATCGACTTGACGGTATAGGTCTTTTCGGCGCCGTTCACCGTGACGGTGACTTCTGCCGTATCCTTGTAGCTGTCCTTCAGGAAGAAGACAAAGCCGGGCGTGTTGACAAGCTCAAGTGCCGCGCCGGTGATCTCACCCGGTGCGGGAGTGATGACTTCCTCGGGCTTCGTCCACTCGGTACGCTTGTATTCATATTGCTTCAGGCACTCGTCGATCGCCTGGATGCCTGCGAAGTCTTCCTCTACTTTACCGAGAGAGACAGAAGTCTCACGGACATAGTCGAGCAGGGCAAGGACAAGGGTATTGCCTTCTGCACTTTCATTGTTCTTCAGAACCGAAGCGGCATACTTGACAAGAGAAGTCTTGACCGAGTAGGTCGCGGTGGTATCACCGTTTACAAGTGTGACATCAAGGTCGAATGCCGCGGAGAGATCCTTCGGTGCGATGGTATTGATCTTGAAGAGGAAGTATTCGTCTTCGCCGATCTTCACGATGTCGTCATCGGTGAAGCGGACCGTCTCGCCACCGTTGTAGCTGACGCCCTTGATGTAGCCGTCGTTTTTGAAGTAAAGGTTGAAGGTGATATTGGCATACAGGGTGAGGTTGCCGGTGATCTTCGACGCAGAAGACTTCCACACAAGGTCGTAGGACTGATTTTCCGTGATCGGAGCCGCTGCCAGTGCATAGCGGTAATAAGTACCGAAGACCGTTTCACGATAGAGCGGGGTAGCGTTCTTCTTCCATACCTCGTCGATCGTCGTGTCGCCGCCTTTCCATGTAGCGATCGCAGTGTCCGCTTCGTCGACCCACTCGTAAATGTAGGTCATACGCTCCACGGTGTTTTCATCACAACGGGCGAAGACTTTTCCTTCGACAAGAGAATCCATCTTGTCAGCCGAGAAAATCTTGCTGTCAGTCAGATTGATAGCCGCGTTCGCGGCATATGTATCGTCATTGCGATAGGTAACACCGGTTCTCAGGTACATTTCCGAATTCTCAATGTTGACAGTGCTTTTTCTACCACTATTATTTGAGTCGACAGCGGTGAAATAACCGTTTTCGAGATAGAGTGTTGTGTTTTTGATGTTGACTGTAGGTGTGGTGTTTACAGTGCTTCCGGTAACATAGCAAAGAGCACCAACAAGGTCTTTTTTTCCAGGAGTCATCTGACGGTAGGTAATTCCATCTACATTGCAGGTTGCGGAGCTACCACCTAAGGTGAGGAGCGCTCGGCAGGCGATGCTTAGATTGCTACCGCTTGCAGAGACTGTGCTGTATTCAACGGTGCCGATATTGTAGTGGTATTTGCTTTCCGTTCTCAGGAAAGTAGCGTTTTCCGCAATTACTTTAGCGCCGGGTTGACTTGAGTAGAAGTAATGCGGATATTCTCCATCGGTTCCTTTTCCGAATCTGAAAGAAAACAGAGTTTCAACGGCGGGTCCGGCAGTCAGTTCTTGTCCATTAAAGTCTACACGCAGAAGAGGCTTACGATTGCTTTTCTCACCCATACATTTTAAAGATTGAAGAGTTCCATCTGAATGAAATATGATTTTTATGGTGAGATTAGACTCAATGAAAGTTTTCAGATTTTCGGTGACTGTCTCATCATTGCCATAGAGCCCGTCGGAAGTAGAATAGTAGTAAGTTTTAGCTGTGGAACCGCTTCCGGTTACCACTTCCGCAAACACTTTGATCGTGCTGTCACCGACCATCTGAATCTCATAGGTGTGACCGAGATCTTCTGCGGCGATGGTTGTCGGGAGCTCGGTGATCGTCTCGCCGTCTTTGGAGAGTGCGACGGAATCAAACTTCGCATAGAAGTTGTGAAGGTCGATTTCAAGTGTTTTTGCCGTCGTGTTGAGGGTAAAACCGACCGTCTCGCCCTCCGCGTAGGTCTGCGTCGCCAGCACTTCGTCGCCTTTTTTGAAGACGAAGGTCGCGTTCGCCGCTTCTTCATCTGCCGCCGTGGCGAATACCGCAAAGACGGTGCAAAGAAGCATCAGGGAAAGGAGTAAGAAGAGGAATTTGCTTTTTCTTTGCATGGTAGAGTCCTTTCTTGTCAAATGCCAAAATTCCCGAATTCCGCGTCGGGTGCGCGTAATGTAGAATCTCCGCACACCATGCTTTTGGGTAGTCAGGAAAAGTATAAATTTCCTGACACGGGGACAAAGAAAAAAAGAGCCGCAAAAATCCGCTTGCAAGCTCTTTTTTCGTCCGAAAAACTCTCAAAAACTTATGAAAATCCGTTGCATTTTGCTGTCAGGAAAGGTATACTTTTCCTG
>CALAFS010000238.1 GCA_937892405.1 uncultured Clostridia bacterium | reverse complement strand
CGTCCTGTGGCAAGGGCGGCGAGATAGTCGATATGTCCCGCGAGGATCTCGACATCGCCTGCCTGCGTTCTGGCAAGGAAGGCGGTGGCTTCTCCTTCATAGGCGACGCCGTCCGGCGTCACAACGGTCAGAGAAAACGGTCTCATGCCGCACCTTCTTTCTTTCTGAAATCGGGAATTTCCGAGAAGTTATCGAATTATCTTGATGTTATGCAAACAAAAGTTTGTGTGTTACGCCTCGTGGCGCATTTTTTTCGCTTTTTCCACTGCTTCGTCAATCGTTCCGACGAAGAGGAACGCCGCCTCGGGCAGATCGTCGTGCTTGCCGTCGAGGATCTCGCGGAAGCCGCGGATCGTCTCCTTGATCGGTACATAGCGACCTTCCATACCGGTGTACTGCTCGGCAACCGTGAAGGGCTGGGACAGGAAGCGCTGGATCTTTCTCGCGCGGCTGACGACGAGCTTATCCTCTTCGGAGAGCTCGTCCATACCCATGATGGCGATGATGTCCTGAAGCTCTTTATAGCGCTGAAGAATCTTCTGCACCTCGCGCGCCACCTCATAGTGCTCAATGCCCACAATATCGGGGGAGAGAATCCGGGAGGTGGAGTCGAGCGGGTCGACGGCGGGATAGATACCGAGCGAGGAGATCGCACGGGAAAGAACCGTCGTCGCGTCAAGATGTGCGAAGGTCGTCGCCGGCGCCGGGTCGGTCAGGTCGTCCGCAGGGACATAGACCGCCTGCACCGAGGTGATGGAGCCTTTTTTCGTCGAGGTGATCCGCTCCTGAAGGGCACCCATCTCGGTCGCGAGCGTCGGCTGATAACCGACGGCGGAGGGCATACGCCCGAGCAGAGCCGAAACCTCGGAGCCTGCCTGCGTAAAGCGGAAGATGTTGTCGATGAAGAGGAGCACATCCTGCCCCTCACGGTCGCGGAAGTATTCCGCCATCGTCAGACCCGAGAGTCCGACGCGCATTCTCGCTCCGGGCGGCTCGTTCATCTGACCGTAGACCAGGGCGGTCTTGGAGAGAACGCCCGATTCTTTCATTTCGTTATAGAGGTCATTTCCCTCACGGGTGCGCTCGCCGACACCGGTAAAGACCGAGATGCCGCCGTGCTGTTTCGCGACATTGTTGATCAGTTCCATGATCAGGACGGTTTTTCCGACACCCGCACCGCCGAACAGACCGATCTTACCGCCCTTTGCATAGGGGGCGATCAGGTCGACGACCTTGATTCCCGTTTCGAGAATCTCGGAGGTGCCTTCCTGCTCTTCGTAGGACGGCGGATCGCGGTGGATACACCAGCGCTCCGATGCGTTCACGGCGGGACCGTTGTCGACCGGCTCGCCGAGCAGGTTGAACACACGCCCGAGCGTCGCCTCACCGACCGGAACCGTAATGCCGGAGCCGGTGTCGATGGCATCCATACCGCGGGACATGCCGTCGGTCGAACTCATCGCGATACAGCGGACGACATCGTCACCCGTCTGCGATGCCACTTCCGCCACGACGGTCTTATCGCCGAAGGGGATTTCGATCGCATTCAGAAGGTCGGGCAGATGCCCGTTTTCAAATTTGATATCCAGGACAGGTCCGATGACTCGTATGACCTTGCCGATGTTTTTGCTCATTCGGTCGTTCCTTTCTGCTTTCTCTTTTCTCAGAGTGCCTCGGCACCCGAAACGATTTCGGTGATCTCCTGCGTGATGACCGCCTGGCGCGCTCTGTTGTAGCGGAGCATCAGGGAGTCGATCATCTCGGAGGCGTTCTTGTTCGCCGCGTTCATTGCCGTGCGACGCGCACCGCATTCGGACGCGACCGACTCACAGAGCGCCGCGTACACGCGCCCTCCCACATATTGCGGGAAGAGGGAGGAGAGCATCTCCTCGGGCGCCTCGTCGGTCAGTACTTCCGTCTTTTTGGGAAGTCCTTTTCCTTGTGGCATCTCGGCGGGCAGGAGCGTCTCCGAGACCGGTGTCTGCGTCATCATGGAAGTAAATCGCGTGTAGAGGAGAACCACTTTTGAAAACTTCCCGTCAAGGAAAGCGCGGGAGATCTCCTCGCCGAGCCGCATGGCGGCACCCACGCCGAGGTCGCCGACCTCCTCGTAGTCCTCCGAGAAGATCTCGACGCCACGCCGTCGGTAATGCTCGAGTGCCTTTTTCCCGATCGGGAGATAGAGGGCATCCGTGCCGTCCGACAGCTCCCGCTCCATGCGGAAGATATTGCTGTTATACCCGCCCGCGAGTCCGCGGTCACCCGCTACCACAAGGTAGAGGACCCGCCCGCCGGTATAGGGCTTTGTGTAAGGGGACATTGCGCCGCCCGCGGCAGAGAGAATGTTCACGAGCGTCTCTTCAAGCGTCGTCTGATAGGGACGCACACCCTCGGCGCGCTCTTTTGCACGGCGCAGCTTCGAGGTCGCCACGAGCTCCATGGCTTTCGTGATCTGCATTGTGCTCTGCACGCTTTTCATGCGTGCCTTGATTCCGTTCATGGAAGCACCCGCCACGGTATGTTCCCTCCTTTTTGCTTATTTTGTAAATCTTTCTTTGCAGGTATTGATCGCTTCTTCGAGTTCTTTCGTGGTCTCATCGGTCAGAGCGCCCGTCTCGCGAATGGAGGATAGAAGCTCGTCTTTTGTCGCCACGAGATACTCAAACAGCTCTTTTTCAAAGTCCGGCACCTTTTCCACCGGCACATCGGCGAGCATGTCATGCACCACTGCGTACAGGATCGCGACCTGAAGCTCGACCGCCACCGGAGAGGTTTTGTCCTGCTTCAGTACGGCGACGATGCGCTCGCCCTGGGCGAGTCTTGCCTTCGTGTCCGCATCAAGGTCGGAGCCGAACTGCGCGAAGCTCTGAAGCTCTCTGTACTGCGAGTAGAGGAGCTTCAGGGGACCCGAAACCTTCTTCATCGCCTTGATCTGCGCATTACCGCCGACACGGGAGACCGAGATACCGGGGTTGACCGCCGGGCGCACGCCCGCGTGGAACAGCTCGGTTTCAAGGAAGATCTGCCCGTCCGTGATCGAAATGACATTCGTCGGAATGTAGGCGGAGACATCGCCCGCCTGCGTCTCGATGATGGGGAGCGCGGTCAGAGAACCGCCGCCGTATTCCGGCGCGATCCGTGCCGCCCGCTCGAGAAGACGCGAGTGGAGATAGAAGACATCACCGGGATATGCCTCACGGCCCGGCGGTCTTCTGATCAGAAGGGACAGGGCACGGTAAGCAACCGCGTGCTTTGAGAGATCGTCGTATACGATCAGCACATCCTTTCCCTGATCCATGAAGAACTCACCCATGGTACAGCCGGCATAGGGGGCAATGTATTGCAGAGGCGCCGATTCGGACGCCGTCGCGGCGACGACGATGGTATATGCCATCGCACCGTGCTTTGTCAGCGTGTCGACCACACCCGTGACCGTCGACTGTTTCTGTCCGATCGCCACATAGATGCAGATGACGCCCTTGTCTTTCTGGTTGATGATGGTGTCCGTCGCGATGACGGTTTTTCCCGTCTGACGGTCGCCGATAATCAGTTCACGCTGACCGCGGCCGATCGGAATCATGGAGTCGATCGCCTTGATTCCCGTCTGAAGGGGGACGGAGACCGACTTGCGCTCGATGATGCCTGCCGCCTTCCGCTCGATGGGGCGGAACTCCGCCGCTTCGAGCGGACCTTTGCCGTCCACGGGGTTGCCGAGGGCGTCGACCACTCTGCCGATCATCGCGGGACCGACAGGAACGGAGACGACTCTGCCCGTCCGCTTGACAAGACTGCCTTCCTTAATACCGACATCGGTACCGAGAAGCACTGCGCTCACGCAGTTTTCTTCGAGGTTCTGCGCCATGCCGTAGGTGCCGTTCGAGAATTCGAGAAGCTCGCTTGCCTGGCATTTGTCAATGCCGTGCACCTTCGAGATTCCGTCACCGACGGAGATGACGTAGCCGACCTCGTCCTGTTCGGTCTTGTTACGGTAGTTTTTGATCTGTTCTTTGATAATTTTGCTGATATCGTCAAGTTTGGTTTGCATTTTTTCACCAACTTCTTCTTTGATTTGGACTCAGCCGAGAACCATGCCGGCGATCTGCTTTTCCAGCGTGTCGAGTCGCGTTCTGAGCGACGCGTCGATCTGGATCCCCGCATAGCGAAGGCGCATGCCGCCGAGAATCGACGGATCGACTTCGTTTCTGAGAAGGACGGTCTTGCCCGTCTTTTCGGCGAGCTTTTTCGAGAGTGCCGCGATCTGCCCTTCGTTCATCGGGACGGCGCTCACCGCCACAACGCGAAGATTTCCGCGCGCCTCATCATAGAGCGCACGGTAAGCCGCGACGCACTTTCCGAAATCATAGACCGCGTGCCGCTCGGCGAGAATGTTCAGAAAAGAGACGACATCGGGATCGAGAGAGGCGAACGCCTCGTCGATCAGCCGCCGCTTTTCCTCTCCCGATACGGCAGGGGAGTCGAGCAATTTTTCGTAAGAGGGAAGTGCCGAGAACGCACCTTCCGCCGTCTCAAGGTCGGAAAGAACCGCGTCCCCCGTGCCTCTTTCCTCCGCGAGGAGGAAGAGCGCCTTCCCGTATTCTCTCGGGTCGATCATCGCACACCTGCTTTCAGGACGCCGACGGCGTGTCACCGTCGTCCATGTGGCGGATGAAGTCGTCGATCATCGCCTCGTGCTCCTCCCGGTCGACATCTCTGCCGATCACGGCGGCGGCAATGTCGATTGCCATGCCGGACACTTCGTCCTTCACTTCGTTGAGCGCGCGTTTCTTTTCCTGTTCTGCCTGCTCTTCGGCACGGCGGAGCGTGCGGCGGGCGGTCTCGTCCGCTTCATGCAGGATTTCTTCTTCTCTGAGCTGTGCCTTGCGCACGGCGGTGCGGAGGATCTCCTCCCGCTCCTCTTCGGCACCCGCGATCTTTTCTTCGTAGGTCGCCTTGAGCTCACCCGCCGAGGTGCGTTTTTCTTCCGCGTCGGCATAGAGATCGTCGATCTCCTTCTGCCGCTTGTCGATCATGTCCTTGACCGGGCGGAAGAGCAGTTTTCTTAAAAAGAAGTACAGAATCAGAAGGTTGCACCATGCGAAGATCATTGTCCAGAAGTTAACTCCGACAAACTCTTCAAAACTGTTCAGAAAAAATTCCATAGCTACCTCATGACCTCCGCCTCACGGGCGGAATGTTGGGACCGGAAGCCGCGCCAAAGCGGGCTTCCGGCAGTTCTCTTCCTTAGCCTTTGAAGACGAAGAGAAGGAGCAGGGAGATAACGAGCGAGTAGATACCCGTCGTCTCGGAGATGGCGCAACCGAGAATCATGTTGGTACGAAGCATACCCTGTGATTCGGGCTGGCGTGCCATGCCTTCGAGTGCTTTTCCGACGGCGTGACCTTCACCGATAGCGGGACCGATAGCGCCGATACCCATACAGAGACCGGCACCGAGTGCTCTTGCTGCTGCGACGATTGCCTGTGCGATATCCATTTTGAATTCCTCCGGATTTTTCTATAATAATTTTATGGAAAACGAATTAGTTTTTCGCCGCGTCGGCGGATACTTCTGCCGGGGGCGGGTTTGCCTCGCCGATGTAGACCATCGTCAGGAGACAGAAAACAAGGGCTTGTACAAAAGCGGAAAACAGGTCGAAATAGATGGAGAGAAACGCGGGGATTCCCACCTGGAAGATCGTGGGGAAGACCGCAAAGACCGCCTTCGGCAACCAGCCGAAGAACAGATTGTTCAGCGCCGCGAGCGCCGCGTAGATCAATGCCGTCAGAACCGATCCGCCCGCAATGTTACCGAAGTGACGGAAGGCAAGAGAGATCGGGTTTGCGATTTCGCTGACGATATTCATCGGGGTCATCACGGCGATCGGCTCGGTAAAGCCTTTCAGAAATCCGAGAAACCCCTGATTTTTGATTTTGTAGAACCACACGATTGCCGTGGTCGCGAGCGCCCACGCGAGCGTGGTCGAGAGATCCGCTGTCGCCGCGCGGAAGATCTGCGTCATGCCGATCAGCGTTCCGCAGACGGAGGAGAGGAAGAGCGCCCCGATGTAGGGGGCAAAGCGGAGATTGTGCTCTCCCATCGTCTCACCGACGAAGTTGTAGAGGGTCGATACTCCCTTTTCGACGAGCACCTGCGTGCGCGACGGACGGATCGTCAGATGCCGCGTCAGAAAGTACGCCGCGACAATCAGCGCCACCATCACCACAAAAGAAGAGACCATCGTCTGTGTCACATTGATGACACCGATAAAGGGAACATCTTTGAAGAGAGTAATGGAAAAATATATCTTGGGACCTGTGATGGAAAGATCCATATCAGCCTTGCCCGCCTCCTTTTTCACCGGATTTCTGTCCCTTCGGAGAGGAGAGCCAGCCGACAAACATTAAGATCGGGTGCTCGGCGAGCAAAGGGACAAGAGACGCGATCCCGTCGGCAAAGGGAAGTAAAAAGCAGGCGACGGGTACCGCAATGAGAAGCAGGGTACGCAGAAGAAAGGATGTGCGGGTCTTCAGCGCGACCTGTGCTTTGTAAGTTTCTGTAAATTTCGCGATTTCCTCTTCGCTCATCTCTCCCTCGCCCCGTTTTTCCATCATGTCGTCAAAGACGCGGTTGACGGAATAGGCGAGAAGGAAGAAGTTGAGCAGGACGACGAGTGTCCCGGCGAGCACACCGACGATCACCCCTGGGGTGAATTTCCCGATCAGGAGGTAAACCCCGACGGTCAGGGCGGAAACCGCGAGCTCTCCGAGCGCGAGCTTTCCCGTCTCTTTGAAAACGGGTGTTTTTTCGTTTGGTATCCGGTTCAAGGCGGTCTCCTTTCGTCAGAGTCTGTGTTCGTCATTTTTCTTTTTCTTCTTTTCTTCCGCCTGACGGTCGAGCGCATGGCTGTACTTCGACGCGGCGAGCAGGTAGCGGATCATCGAGTAAAACCCGGTAATCAGTCCGAAGAAAATCAGAAGAGCGTAAATCCACTCCCCGACGCCTTGGTATGTGTGAAGATACCATGCGAGGAGGGTGAGCAGTGCCGGCGGCGACAAGAGAGAGACGATCGCCTGCACAGTCATGTGGAATCCGTAAAATGCGGAGATGGGATTTTTCATAAAAGTCCTCGGTCTCCCCGGTATGCCGTACGGAAGGCAAAAAACGCCCCGCGTCCGATCATACGCACAAAGTTCGTGTTTATTCTATCACAAATGGAAGGAAAAATCAAGATGTTTCACGGAAAAAATTTACTTTTGTAAAGATTTTTGCCAAAGTCAGGCAAAATGACAGGATTCGGAAGCGTCAGCTTCTCCCCGCCATCGCGTGGGATTTCAGCTGCTTTTCGATCCGGTCGATAATCATGCCGTAGGCGACGGGATTCTTTCCCCCTTCGGGAATGATGATGTCCGCGTATTTTTTGCTCGGCTCGATGAATGCCTCGTGCATCGGCTTTACGGTCGTCAGATATTGGGTCACGACCGATTCGAGCGTGCGCGCACGCTTTTTCACATCGCGGACAATCCGGCGCAGGATCCGCACATCGGCGTCCGTGTCGACATAGATTTTCAGATCGAGAAGCTCGCGCAGGGCGCGGTCTTCGAGGATCAGAAGCCCTTCGAGGACAATCACCGGCGTCGGTATTACCGTGCGCGTGTTTTCCGCGCGGTTGTGTATGGTGTAGTCGTAGATCGGGCACTCGATGCTTTCCCCGCGCTTGAGCGCGGCGAGATGACGCACGAGCAGGGAAGTGTCAAAGGCATCGGGATGATCGTAGTTCAGCGCCGCGCGCTCTTCATAGGTAAGATCGCTGTGTGCCTTGTAATAGTCGTCGTGGCGCATCACGGTGATCCGATCGCCAAAGCGCTCGGCAATGTTGCGTGTCAGCGTGCTTTTGCCGCTGCCCGTTCCTCCCGCGATCCCGATAACAAACACTTCCATATTCTTTCCTTTCCGTCCCCTTCGTATGCCAAAGGTACTTTCGGTTTTCCGTTTTTTCACCCGCGGATGTTTCGCGCGGGTGAAAAATTGTCATTCTTCTTCCGAAGTAATTGTTTTGTAAATCAGAGTTTGCTTTTCCGGCATGTCGTCGGAGAACTTCAGCGCGGAGCGGAAAATTTCCTCCGCTTCGCCGAAGGTTTCTTTTTTGTCGGTGTAGAGCGTTGCGAGGCACTCACCGACCTTCACGGCGTCGCCGGTCTTCTTGGCGAGAACAATGCCGGCACCGTAGGAGATCGCATCCTCCTTCGTGCGCCGTCCGGCGCCGAGGGCGACCGATGCCATGCCGATGCTCTCCGCGTCCATGTGGGAGAGATACCCCGCACGCTCGGAGAGGATAGGAAGGGCGAAGGTCGCATGCGGCAGTCTCTCGGGATGATCACACAGCGCGGGATCGCCTCCCTGCGCACCGATCCATTCTCTGCACTTCTTCAGGGCTCTGCCGTCTGCGAGGATCTCGCGGCACAGCTTTTCCGCCGCCTCACGCGACAGACCGAGGGCGAGGTGTACCATGGCGGAGGAAAGAGCGATTGCCACGGTGCGCAGGTCTTCGGGACCGCCTCCGTGCAAGACTTCAAGCGCCTCGCGGATCTCCAGTGCGTTTCCCACCGCATGCCCGAGCGGGCGATCCATGTCGGTAATCAGCGCCGCGACGCGGCGTCCCGCGCGCTTTCCGATGGCGACCATCTTTTCGGCGAGGCGTGTCGCGTCCTCCGGCGTCTTCATGAAGGAGCCGGAGCCGCACTTGACATCGAGGACGATACTCTTCGATCCCGCGGCGAGCTTCTTTCCCATGATGGAAGAAGCAATCAGCGGGATTGAATCCACCGTCGCCGTCACATCGCGCAGAGCATACAGCTTTTTGTCCGCCGGGGCGAGGTCGCCGCTCTGTCCGACCACGGCGATGCCGTGGCGGCGCACCGTGTCGAAGAATTCTTCGGTCGAGAGGGAAGTGCGGAATCCCGCGAAGGATTCGAGCTTATCCACCGTTCCTCCCGTGTGTCCGAGCCCTCTGCCGCTCATTTTCGCGACCACGGCACCTGCCGCCGCCGCGATCGGTGCGACGATCGGCGTCATTTTGTCACCGACCCCGCCGGTCGAGTGCTTGTCGACCGTCAGATCGCCGAAGAGGGAGAGATCGACACTGTCGCCCGATTTTGCGATCGCATCGGTTAAAACAAAGGTTTCGTGATCGTTCATGTCCCGAAGGCAGATCGCCATCAGGAGCGCGGACGCCTGGTAGTCGGGGATCTCCCCGCGGGTGAATCCCTCCACAAAGAAACGGATCTCCTCGTCCGAGAGCGCCCGCCCATGCTTTTTTTCGGTGATAATATCATACATTCGCATAAAATTTTCCTCCCTTTCGGGTGATCGGGATGTTCCCGTGCAATTTCGTTACACGAATCGGATCCTCTGTCGGATCGTTTGTATTTATCTTTGTCCCTTGTCGTAAGGGATACCCTCCGCCTTCGGCGCTCTCGACTTCTTCGAGGTGAACGCGAGCACCACCAGCACGGCGACATAGGGCAGCATGTTGTAGAAGTACATCGGAAGTCCGAGCTCCTTGAGGAAGTAGACGCCGTCACCGTTCAGATCGAGAATCGCGTAAATCGGCGCGATACATTTGAGAAATCCGAAGAGCAGGGAAGCGAGCGCGATCCCGATCGGCTTCCAGTTGCCGAAGATCATGATCGCAAGAGCAAGGAAGCCCATGCCCGCGACGGTACCCTGCGCGGTTCCGCCCGCCGCCGTGGCGATGTAGGCGTAGCCGCCGATGCCGGCGAGTGCACCGGAGATCGTCGTACCGAGATAGCGCATTTTGTAGACATTGATACCGACGGAGTCCGCCGCCTGCGGGTGTTCGCCGCAGGCACGCAGACGAAGACCCGTCTTCGTTTTGTAAAGGAAGATTGACAGTGCGATAAACAGCACGATGACAATGTAGGTGGAAAGGTATGCCTTGTCGAAGAAAATCCGAAGAATTCCGGGGAGATTGTCATTCAGGATTACATAGTCGAGATCCTTCGGCATAACGAGTTTGTCCTGCTGAAGGAAGACTTTGACAAGCAGGAGCGTAATTGCCGGCGCCAAAAGGTTCAGCGCCGTACCTCCGATGGTCTGATCCGCTTTGAGCTTTATTGAAGCGAAGGAGAGCAGGAGCGAGTAGAGAGCGCCTGCCACACCCGAGACAAGGAGCGCCAGAAGGAACAGGACCTGCGGCATCCCGCGGAAGGCGCCACCGCTCTGGCAGAAGTAGACGAACACGGCACCGCAGAAGGAACCGAAGATCATCATACCGTCAAGAGCAATGTTGATGATGCCGCTTCGCTCGGCAAAGACACCGGCGAGTGCCACGATCAGAAGCGGAACCGCATAAACAAGAGTTTTCTGTAACAGGAAAATCATTCTTCTTCACCTCCGAGATCCGATGTTTTGTTTTCCTCTTCGGAAGAATCGTTCGAGGATTCTTCCTCCTCTTCCGGCAGGATACCGCTGCCGCCCGCACCGACGGACGCCGCGGCGAGGCTCGCTTTTTCGAGACGGGCTTTTCTCTTTTTATCCATCAGGTCGCGGATAAATTTCGAGAAGCAGGAGAAGTAGATGATCATCGCAATGATGAGGTTGGAGACATATTCGTTGAAGCTCGTGAATCCTGCGAGGTTGAAGCCGCCCTTGCCGATGTAGCGGAGGAGCAGAGCGGAGAAGATGACACCGATCGGATTGTTGCTTGCGAGCAGTGCGACGGGGATTCCGTTGAATCCGTTGTCGGGCAGGGACTGGTAGGTGTCCCAATGGAAGTCGTTCTTGCCGTTCAGGTACCAGAGCGCGGCACCCGCCGCGGCGAGTGCACCCGCGATCATCATCGAGAGGACGATATTCCGCTTTTCGTTCATACCCGCATATTTCGCGGCATGCTTATTGTAGCCGCACGCCTTCAGTTCATAGCCGAGCGTCGTCTTGTTGATAAGGACATAGATGCCGATCGCGATCAGAATGACAAGGAAAATGCTGCAATCAATGTTGGAACCTTCAAAGATTTTATCGAGTCCCATGCGCCATGTCATGACGCCGTTCTTCGAGGTCGGCTTGACGAAATTCATCTTGGTTTCCGCCACATTGACGAACTGCTGATTCTCACGGAAGACCCAGCTGACAATGTTCGCCGCGATCCAGTTGGTCATGATGCAGACGATGACTTCATTGACATTGAGAAATGCTTTGAAGAGACCGGGGATCGCACCCCAGAGTGCACCGGTCACAGCACCGCCGAGGAAGGCGAGGATCCAGACAAAGAACGCGGGGAAAGAGGTTGTGTCGATCGAAAGCGCAATTACGAGAGAGGTCATCGCACCCATCAGATATTGTCCCGGCGCACCGATGTTGAAAAGCCCGGTTTTGAACGCGATCGCTACCGATAGACCCGTCATGATGAGAGGGACGGCTTCGAGGATCATGTCTCCGAGGATCATCATGACATTGCCGCTGCCCGAGGCGAAGGGACCGCCGAGAATGATGAGCAATCCGCGGAACGCATCGGAGAAGGGGATGTTCGGCGTAAGAAGGGCAATCAGAAAGAGAACAACGAATCCGACGAGCACACCGCCGAGAATACAGATCAGCGAGGCAATGATGGACTTCGCAGATTCGGTATGTAAGAGATCGTCGAGCATCTCTTTCTTCTTATGCCCGGTGAAAAATTCTTTGAGCTTTTGCATCGCTTATACCTCCTGTTCCTGCTTTTTCGCGCCCGCCATATAGAGACCCAGCTCTTCGACGGTCACGGTCTTGGGATCGAATTCGCCGACAATCTCTCCTTCGTACATGACGAGGATCCGGTCGGAGAGGTTCATGACTTCGTCAAGCTCGAGCGAGACGAGCAGCACGGCGGCACCCGCGTCCCGCGACGCCACGATCTGCGAGTGAATGTGCTCGATTGCACCGACATCGAGTCCGCGCGTCGGCTGTACCGCGATCAGAAGGTCGTGCTCGCGGTCAAGCTCGCGTGCGACGATCGCCTTCTGCTGGTTGCCGCCCGACATGGAGCGCACGGTCGTGATCGCACCCTGCCCCGAGCGGATGTCGTAATTTTCGATCAGCTCGTCGGCGTAGCTTCTCACCGCGTCGAAGCGGATGAAACCGTGATTTTCAAACCGCGGCTCGAAGTACCGCTGCAACACAAGGTTTTCTTCAAGCGTGTAGTCCAGCACCAGCCCGTGCTTGTGCCGGTCTTCGGGAATATGGCTCATGCCGTGCGTGTTTCTTTGACGGATGGAGGCGTGCGTGATGTTCTCACCTTTTAAGAGGACATGTCCCGCTTTCACCGGAGTCAGTCCCGTGATCGCCTGGACAAGCTCGGTCTGACCGTTGCCGTCGATACCGGCGATGCAGACGATCTCCCCACGGCGCACCGAGAAGGAGACATCCTTCACCGCGTCTTTTTTATGTAAATGTGCGCCGACCGAAAGTCCGTTTACCTCGAGCACCGTTTCACCCGGGATCGCGTCGGCTTTGTCCACCTTGAATTTGACATCGCGCCCGACCATCATGCGGGAGAGCTCTTCCTTCGTCGTCTCGGCGGTGTTCACCGTGCCGATGTATTTTCCCTTGCGCAGGACACTGCACCGGTCGGAGACCGCCATGATCTCGTTGAGCTTGTGGGTGATGAAGAGGATCGACTTTCCCTCCGCCGCGAGATTTTTCATGATCTGCATCAGCTCGTCGATCTCCTGCGGTGTCAGCACGGCGGTCGGCTCGTCGAAGATCAGGATTTCGTTGTCGCGGTAGAGCATTTTGAGGATTTCGGTTCTCTGCTGCATACCGACGGTGATGTCCTCGACCTTTGCGTCGGGGTCGATGGCGAGTCCGTACTTTTCCGAGAGCGCGAGCACGCGGGCGCGCGCTTCCTTTGTCGTCAGGAAGCCGTATTTCGTGGATTCGTTGCCGAGAATGATATTCTCGAGCACCGTGAACACCTCGACCAGCTTGAAGTGCTGATGCACCATGCCGATGCCGAGCGCGGTCGCGTCGTTCGGGTCACGGATTTCGACGCGCTCTCCGTTCTTGCGGATTTCTCCCTCCTCGGGCTGATAGAGACCGAAAAGTACGCTCATCAGCGTGGATTTTCCCGCGCCGTTCTCACCGAGAAGCGCGTGGATCTCTCCTCTTTTCAGTTGCAGGGTGATGTTGTCGTTTGCCACAATGCCGGGGAATCGTTTTGTGATCCCGAGCATTTCGATAATGTATTCCTGCTCCATACCGTTCCTTTCCCGAAAGGCGCCGGGGGCGCCCTTACTTGCGTAAAGTTATCTATTCATATTATACACGATTTTTTCACATATTGCAAGGGATTTTATAAATATTTTATAGTAATTCCCGCGCACATGCGTGCGCATATGCGCGGAGCATACAAAAACCCGCAAAAAAGACCGTCCGAAGACGGTCTTTTTTGCGGGTGGAAAGATTATTTCGTGTAAACAACCTTCACCTTGGTGTAGCCATCCGGCTGCTTTCCTTCGTCGAGCGCACCGAGGAATCCGGTAGCGGAGATTTCGTCAGTAGCGATCGAACCGGTGTCGGCGTCGATCGTGAGCGTGCCGTTCTTCACCTTTGCGAAGAGAGCCTCGTAATCGGCTTTCGTGAACTTCGTCATGCTCCAGGTGTCGGTCGGAAGACCGGTGGAATCGTCGGCAGCACCGAGGTTCTGTGCCTTATCCGCAAGTTCGGTATCCCACTTGCCGTCATAGAACTGACCGAGGATCTTTTCAACGGAGACGGACAGACCCTTCACAGCAGAGGTGATGACTCTCGTGGACTCACCCGACTGGTCGACATCGACGCCGATGATCTTCGCGTTGCTGTACTCGGCAGCAGCGGCTTTCACGGAGTCAAACATCGAACCGCCGCAGGAGAAGATGACTTCGGTTCCGGCAGCATACCAACCGGCAGCCATGTTCTGAAGGTCGGTCGAAGCGGAGAAGGAAGCACCGAACATGTAGCTGTACTTCAGCTCGATGGCGCCGTCATCGAGACCGAGATCCTTTGCGGCAGCCTCAGCACCCTGAGCGAAGCCGTAGCCGAAACGGTTGCAGGCAGGGTTGGTTCCGCCGCCGCCGCCCATGAAGCCGAGCTTTCTGTAGCCCTCTTTCACAGCGGCATAGCCGGCGAAGTAACCGGACTCCTGCTCTTTGTAAGTGATAGCGGTAACATTCTTCAGACCGAGTGCCCAACCGTCAACGAAGACGAATTTGACATCGGGGTTGTCTTTCGCAACAGTCTCCATTGCGGTAGCCTGAAGGTAGCCGGGAGCGACGATGATCTTCGCACCGTTGGTGACAGCCTGACGCATAGCGGCGATACGGTCGTTGTCCTTTGCATCGGAGCCGTTTGCGGGAGCGTAGTACTTATAGGACTTTCCGTTCTGGGAAGCGTAGTACTTCGTGCCGTTCCAGGTACCCTGGTTGAAGCCCTTGTCCTTGAGCTGACCGACATCGGTAACCATGGCGACTTCGTACTTTCCGTCCGAAGAGGTCATCGTGTCGGGGATCTTGTCGTACTTGGCTTCGGAAGATTCGTTTCCGCCACAAGAACCGAGGATCATTGCAACGCCGAGGAGCATTGCAACGGCAAGAATGAGAGAGAGGATTTTCTTCATTTTGGTTTCTCCTTGTAAAATTTTTGCAATTTTTCATTGCGTCAACAGTATACCACGACCACCCGGAAAAGTCAAGAAAAAACAACAGAAATGTGTATTTTCGTTAAAAACGGCGAAACAATTTGTGCACAATGCTCAAAATACGACATTTTCCATAAAAATGTAATCAATGATAGAATCGGAGCGAAAAAACAACCTCCCGTGCATGACGGGAAATGCCGTCGCGCACGGGAGGTTGCTTCGGAAGAATAACCTGTCCGGAGAAAAGCGGACGCTCCGAAATGCGAAAGCGCCCCCTCTCGGGAAGAGGTCAGAAATAGGACTCGTTGAAGCGGAAGGGGAGAATCTCGGGCAAAGTCAACCTATGATAAGAATCGCGCGTAGCGATCAGAATCTCGAAGTCCTCGCCGCAGAACTCCGACATCACCTGACGGCACACGCCGCAGGGCGGGAATTCACGCAGTGGCTCTTCTCCTTCGGGGCCGCCGACGACGGCGATACGGACGAACTCCCGTTCTCCTGCCATGATAGCGGAGAAGAAGGCGACCCGCTCCGCGCATACCGTCGGGGTGAAGGAGGCGTTCTCCATATTCGCACCGGTATAGACCTTGCCGCTCTTTGCGAGCAGTGCCGCTCCCACCGCCATGTGCGAGTAGGGACAGTAGGCGGATTTTCTTGCCGTGATCGCGGCGTCGATCAGCTCCTTTTCGGTCATATCGAAAGCTCCTTTTGCAAGTTATTTGCCGAAAAATGTAAAAATAACTTTCCTTATTTCAGAATTTCGTCCTTGAAACTGACGCCGATCGGCGTCTCGTACGGCACATTCAGAATGTCGGTCACCGTCGCCGCAATATCGGAGAAAGTGCGTCTCGTTCCCATATTGACCGGGGTCACGCCCTCGCCGTAGGCGAAGAGCGGGACATATTCTCTCGTATGGTCGGTGCTCTTGTCTCCGGGGTCACAGCCGTGGTCGGCGGTGATGAGGAGGAGATCCTCCGCACCGAGCTTCGGTAAAAATCCCGAGAGCCATGTGTCGAAGGCGGTGAGCGCCGCGGCATACCCCTCGACATCCTGACGGTGGCCGTAGAGCATGTCGAAGTCGACAAGGTTGATGAAGGCAAGACCGTGAAAGTCCCGCGGCAGAAGTGCGTCGGTCGCCGCCATGCCTTCGGCATTGCCGTGCGCCACGACCGCGTCGGTGACACCCCGCCCGGCGAAAATATCCGAGATCTTACCGACCGAGATCACATCGAGTCCCGCCTCGGAGATCGCGTCGAGCATGGTTCTGCCCGTCGGCGCAAGGGAGAAGTCGCGGCGGTTTCCCGTCCGCTTGAAGTTGCCCGCCGTGCCGATGAAGGGACGCGCGATCACGCGCCCGACCGCGTTCTTCCCGGTCAGGATTCCGCGTGCGATCCGACAGTATTCATACAGCGTCTCGGGAGGCACGATCGCCTCGTGCGCCGCAATCTGAAAGACGCTGTCCGCCGAGGTGTAGACGATGAGGTCGCCCGTCTCCATGTGCTTTTCGCCGTAATCGCGGATCACATCGGTGCCGGAGTAGGGCTTGTTGCAGAGGACGCCCCGTCCTGTCGCCGCACTGAAAGCGGAGATGATCTCACGGGGGAATCCGTTCGGGTAGGTCGGCAGAGGAGAGGTCGAGATGACGCCCGCCATCTCCCAGTGACCGATGGTCGTGTCTTTGCCGCGGCTCTCCTCGCGGAGTCTTGCCACCGCGGCGCGGGGGGCGTCGGTCTTCGGCAGATAGTCGATGCCGTCGATGTTCCCGAGTCCGAGCGAGAGCAGGGTGGGAACGGAGAATTTCTCCGACGAGTGAATTCTTCGCATGGTGTCCGCGCCGATGTCGCCG
Organism: uncultured Clostridia bacterium; assembly: GCA_937892405.1. GTDB lineage: Bacteria > Bacillota > Clostridia > Oscillospirales > CAG-272 > UBA1740. The sequence continues at coordinate 14,586 of CALAFS010000238.1, read as the reverse complement.
AATTCCGCGGCATCGGACGCCGCACCGATCCCGACCGAGTCGAGGACAATCAGAAATATACGCTTTTTCATAGGCTTTTCCTTCTCTTTCCCGTCAGAATCTCGCGGCGGTGTTCAGCGCGATCTTCATCATGTCGGTAAAGCTGTTCTGACGGCTCTCCGCGTCGAGCGCCTCACCCGTCAGAATGTGGTCGGAGACGGTGCAGATCGCGAGGGCACGCTTGCCCGCCGCCGCCGCGTTCATATAGAGCGCCGCCGCTTCCATCTCCACGCCGAGGATTCCGAGTTTGCGGTACTTTTCGTTGAATTCGGGATCCGCATTATAGAAGACATCGGAGGAGAGAAGATTGCCGACGGCATAGCGGACGCCGAGCGCCTCGGTCTCCTCAATCGCCACTTTCATCAGTTCATAGTCGGCGATCGGAGCGAAGGTGCCGCAGAGCCCGTATTGCTCGCCGTAGGAGGAGTTCGTCGACGCGCCCATTCCGATCAGAATATCGCGTACATGCACGCGCTCGGAAAGCGCGCCGATCGACCCGACGCGGATGATGTTCTCCACGCCGAAGAAGTGATAGAGTTCATAAGAATAAATGCCGATGGAGGGCATGCCCATTCCGCTCGCCATCACCGTGACGGGGACGCCGCGCCATGTGCCGGTGTACCCCTGCACGCCGCGCACATTGTTGATGAGACGGGGGGATTCGAGAAAGTTCTCGGCGATGAATTTCGAGCGGAGCGGGTCGCCCGGCATCAGGACGGTTTTTGCAAAATCGTCGGGCGTCGCGTGAATATGCGGTGTCGGATAAAGTGCCATAATATTCCCATAGCTTTCATATAACGAAAGCGCCTTTCTTGCAATTATGTAAAGAATTGTATGCTTTTTTATCAGATTCCCTGTGCTTTTGCCAGCTTGACGATGCGGCTGGTGCCGAGACGGTCGGCACCGAGATTCAGAAAATCTTCGGCGTCTTCGAGAGAGGCGATGCCCCCTGCCGCTTTGATTTTCACATGGGGCGCGACATGCTCTTTGAAGAGCGCGACATCCTCTTTGGTCGCGCCGCCCCCGCCGAAGCCGGTCGAGGTCTTGATGTAGTCGGCGCCCGACGCCGAGACGATCTCGCACATCTTGATCTTCTCGTCCGTCGTCAGAAGGCAAGTCTCGATGATGACCTTCAGAATATGGTCGCCGCACGCCGCCTTGACGGCGCGGATCTCGTCGAGGATCTCCTCGTAGCGGCGGTCTTTCAGGTGACCGATGCAGATGACCATGTCGATCTCGTCCGCCCCGTTCCGAATGGCGTCCTCGGTCTCATAGACCTTGACCGCCGTCGTCTGATACCCGTTCGGGAAGCCGATGACCGTGCAGATTTTCAGCCGGTCGCCGACATATTCCTTCGCCCCTCTGACATAGACGGGCGGGAGGCAGACCGAGGCGACGCCGTAACGGATTCCGTCGTCGAGCACGGCGCGGATCTCCTGTACGGTCGCGTTCTGTGAAAGGAGGGTATGATCGCATTTTGAGAGAATGTCATGAATGTTCATTGCATGGAATTCCTTTCTGCTTTTTCCTTTTTTTCACGGGCGATTCGCTCGACCCAGCATTTATGACACATGGCGAGATAGCGGTCGTTGCCGCCGAGCACGACCTGCGTGCCCTCGGTGACGATGTGCCCGTTCTCGTCGATTCTGGCATTGACCGTCGCCTTGGCGCCGCAGCCGCAGATCGTCTTGATCTCGGCGATGGAGTCCGCCACCTCGAAAAGGCGCGCGCTCCCCGGGAACAGGTGGGTCAGAAAGTCGGTGCGCAGACCGAAGCAGAGGACGGGGACGCCGCACTCGTTCACAATCCGGCGCAGCTCGTCGATCTGTTTTTTCGTGAAGAACTGGCACTCGTCCGCGATGATGACATCGACGCCCGCCTGTTCGGCACGGAACCGCGCGAGAAGGTCGTCCTCCGAGGAGATCGGCGTGCAGGCGGCGGAAAGCCCGATTCTCGAGAGAATGATGTCCTCTCCGTCGCGGTTGTCGGTCGAGGGCTTAATGAGCCAGACGCGCATGCCCCGCTCTTCGTAATTGAATTTGGTAATCAGTGCCTGTGCCGTCTTGGACGAGCCCATGGCGCCGTATTTGAAATAGAGCTTTGCCATTGTGATACCGTCACTTTTCTTTATCAGTCGGAGGACAGAGTCCCCCAATCCAAAGTATATCATATCTTTGAAAGAAATAAAAGGACTTTTCGGAAATTTCGTCATTCCGCGCAAAAAATACGGCAATTCTCACAAAAATCGGCTAAAATAAAGGAAAGGGGTAGAAATTTACCTCGGGATATGGTAAAATAGACCGTAAAAGAGAAGACATCGGAGAAGAATATGATACTGATTATCGCGGAAAAGCCGAGTCTCGCGCGCAATATCTGCGCCGGGATCGGAGAGATGACGAAGAGGAACGGGTATTTTGAAGGCGGCGGCTATCTTGTCAGCTATGCCTTCGGACACCTGTTTTCTCTTGCCGATGTCGAAGAGTATTCTCCCGCGCCGGGGGGCGGCACCCGCTGGACGCTTGAGAACCTGCCCTGCTTTCCGAAGGAGTTCCGCTTCACCCTGAGAAAGGGCGCGGACAAAAAGGTCGACGCCGGGGTGGAGCGGCAGTTCCGCCTTCTTGAGACCCTCTGTAACCGTGACGATGTCGACACGATCGTCAACGCGGGAGACGCCGACCGCGAGGGGGAGATTATCGTCCGCCTCTGTGTCCGCTATGCCATGAAGGGGGAAAAGCGCTTTCTGCGCCTCTGGCTCCCCGATCAGACGCCGGAGACGGTGCGCGCCGCCCTCGGTGAAATGAAAGAGGAGGGCGCCTACGACAACCTTGCAAACGAGGGGTACGCCCGCACCTATATCGATTGGCTCTACGGAGTGAATCTGACGCGCTATGCCACGATCCGCACGGGCACGCTCCTGCGCGTCGGACGCGTCATTGTACCCATCGTGCGCGCGATCTATGAGCGCGATATGGAGATCCGCAACTTCAAGCCCGAGACTTATTACACCATCTCCAGCGCGGAGAAGACGCACGGAGAGAAGGTCGAGCTGAACGGGAAGACGAAATTCTCCGCAGAGGAGCTTGAGAAGGCGAAAGAGACCGCGAAACTCTATAACGACACGGGCGCCGTCGTCACCGCAGTGAAAAACAAGAAGGACACGATCCTGCCGGGCAAGCTCTATTCGCTCTCCACCCTTCAGAATGTCCTCGGTAAGAAATACAAGATGTCCATGGCGGAGAGCCTTGCCATCGTGCAGAAGCTGTACGAGGAGGGGTATCTGACCTATCCGCGTACCAACTCGGAGTACCTCGCCACCGCCGAAAAGGATAAGATGCGCGCCATCATCGCCGGCGTCGCGAAGCTCGGCTATCCCGTCCGCTTCAAGGATTCCAAATATATCTTTGACGATTCCAAGATTGAGTCCCACTCCGCTCTGACCCCGACCTACAAGATTCCGCCCGCCGAGAAGCTCTCGGAGAAGGAAAAGCAGGTCTATTCCACCGTCTTCCGCCGCTTTGTCGCCGTGTTCTGCGGGGAGGAGTGCCTCGCCGACAAGAGCGAGATCCGCATCAAGGTCGGCGATCTCGAAGAATTTGTCCTGAAGGGCACCGTGATCCGCGCCCCCGGCTGGACAAAATACGATGATTATAATCAGAAAGACAAGGTCCTCCCGAAACTCGAGGAGGGCGAGAGCGTCAATATTGATTTCAAGCCGGTGGAGAGGGAGACCACCCCGCCGAAGCACTATACCATCGAGACGCTGAACAACTATCTGAAAAATCCCTTCAAGGACGATAAAGCCCGCGCCAAAGAGCTGGAAGAGAACGGCGAGGTCGACGACGCCGAGGATTACAAAGCCGTCTTCGAGGGGCTTGAGCTCGGCACCGAGGCGACCCGTACCGGTATCATCGACAATGCGAAAAAGAGCGGCTATATCGACCTGAAAAAGGATACCTATACCATTCTCGAAGGGGGCGAGCGCCTGATCCGCTCTCTCGAGCGCCTCTCCATTACGATGGATAAATATAAGACGAGCGAGCTCGGAAAAGCCCTGAAAAAGGTCTTTCACGGGGAGATGAGCGTTGACGACAGCGTGAAGATCGCCGAGGACGAGATCGCGGAGATCTTCAAAAGCGGGGCGGCGCAGGAGGCGAGCCTCGGCGACCTCGACACGGGGAAGCTCGGAGAGATCGTCGGCACCTGTCCCCTGTGCGGAAAGTCGGTGATCCGCGGCAACAACGCCTACGGCTGTATGGGATATAAGGAGGGGTGTACCTTCCGCGTCGGGACGAGTATCTGCCACCGCCCGATTCCGAAGAGCGAGGTGTCGCGCCTGCTTGCCACCGGCTCGACCGCATGGCTGCGCGGCTTTGTCTCGAAGAACGGCAAGTCCTTTGAGGGAAAGCTCGTGCTGAAAGACGGGGAAGTAAAATTCTCGTTTGATAAGTAGAGAAGTGTCACCGATCCTCACGGGGTGCATACTATGATAATGAGCGGTGCAAAACCGCCCGAAAAACTCCCGGAGGAAACATATGAACAACTGCTTTTGCCATCTTTTCGACGATAACTGCACTTGGATCATCATTCTCGCGATTGTGATCGTGTTCTGCTGCTGCTGCAACAACTGAGTTCGGCATGAAAGAGGGCTGTCGCCATATCGGCGACAGCCCTTTTATCGTGAAAATAAGCATTGCGGCGAAAAATGAGCGGAAACTACCGGGACAAGCTGTAAAATTTGTTGTTTTTCTTTGATAAACACGGTTTTTGAAAAAAAATGAGACGCGAAGGAGAAAAAACAGAGTGAGATCTTTTCAAAATTGCGGGAATCGGTACGATCTTTCGTGAAAATAAAGAAAAAACTTCCGAAATATCAGGAAAACAGCTTGTCTTTTCTTTGATAAGTACCGAAAACGCATGCAGGGAAAAAACAGGAATACCCCGTCCGGCGGACGCATAGAATGAAGCGGAAAACGAATCCGTGAAAAGGAGTATATGCTATGTTTATCTGTTCTGTGCGTGCGTCCACCGTGCGGTTTTTCGCGATTCTCGCGCTGACGCTTGCCGTCCTTGTGAGTCTGCTCGCCGTCGGCGGGCAGAATGCCGTCTATGCCTCTGCCGCCGGTATCGACGGGTATGATTTTTCGGGGATCAAAGAGGACGCCGACCGCGTCGCCTTCCTGCTGCAGTTCGGCATTGAGGTGAAGGAGGGGAGTGCCGAAGAGGAGAGCTTCACCATGCCCGAGAATTTTGACCGCGTGATGATGGGGTATAACGAGGTGCAGAAGATGCAGGGGCTCGACATCTCCAAGTATCAGAAGAAAAAGGTCACGCGCTATACCTACGAGGTGACGAATGCACCCGAGAGCACGGGACCGCTCTATGCCACCCTTCTCGTGTACCGTGGGCGTGTTATCGGCTGCGATGTCTCCACTGCCGACCCGAAGGGATTTGTCAAGCCGCTGACCCAGTTTTCGGCGCTTCTCGGCGAGATGTCAGAGTAAAATCGTATCTTTTGTGAATTTTCTTTCCTTCTTTCGCGCGGCATTGTCATTTTCCTTGACAATACCGCGCTTTTGTGCTATCCTAAAAGGGAACCGCACAAGCGGCGATTCTGAAAGGAACAACCTATGGACAAAAGCGAAATGACCCCCGTCCTGACCGTCTCCCATCTGACGAAGCGGTACGGGAACTTCATAGCTCTCGACGATGTCTCCTTCGAGGTCCCAAGGGGGAAGATCATCGGCTTCCTCGGACCGAACGGATCGGGTAAGACCACCTGTATCAAGATTATCGCGGGACTTCTCACGCCGACCGGCGGCACCGCAGAGGTGAACGGGATCCCTGTCGGGGAAGGGACAAAATCCCGCGTCGCCTATCTCCCCGAGCGCAACAGTATTCCGGAACACTTCCGCGTCGCGGAGGCGGTAGATTATTACGCCGACTTTTTCGCCGACTTTGACCGTGCCCGCGCAGTCTCCATGCTCGATAGCCTCGGCGTCGATCCGAACTTTATTATCAAGAACCTCTCGAAGGGCACGAAAGAAAAAGTGCAGCTCGTCATGGTGATGTCCCGCAGGGCAGATCTGTATCTCCTTGATGAGCCGATCAGCGGCGTCGATCCCGCCGCCCGCGATTTTATCATCGGGACGATCCTTTCGGCGTACTCCCCGACTTCCTCTGTCCTGATTTCCACCCACCTGATCTCCGACATCGAGTCGGTGATGCACGGCTTCCTCCTTTTGAAAAACGGGAAAGTTTATTCCACCGGCACGCCCGAAGGACTGAAGGAGAAAACAGGGAAAACTGTGGACGAATACTTCAGGGAGGTGTTCAGATGTTAAGAAAAGTTTTCAAATATGACATGAAGTCCCTCCGCAACATCGTCCTGACGATGCTCGTCGTCCTCCTTTCTCTCGGACTTCTCGGCTTCGGGATCCGTATGCTGATCTATCGGATGATCAGCGGCGAAACGAATCTGTCCGTCCTCGGACTTTACGGGCTTTGGGTTCTGACCATCGTCGGCGTCGTCGGTATTGCCGCGACAGCGGGGATTTTGATTCTTTACCGCTATTATAAGTCGGTTTTCACCGACGAAGGGTATCTCACGATGACGCTCCCCGTCGGCACACATTCGCTCCTCCTCGGTAAGATGTTTGCCGCCCTTTTGTGTGCACTTGCCGTCGGGATCGTTGCGATCTTCGCCTATGCCCTGACGAGCGTCCTGCCGGAAGTCCTTTTCCTGATAGAGCAGGGCACATTCGAGAACATATGGGACTCCTTTTCCGACCTTGACATCATCGGTATTGTCGGTCATGATGCCCCGACGCTCGTCCTCGGCATCTTCGACGCGCTTTTCTCCGCCGTCAGAGAGTTTGTCCTGATTTATGCCGCCATCACCCTCGGTGCCACCCTCCTGAAGAAAGCGCGGCTCGTCGGCGCCGTCGTCTTCGTCTTCCTCGCCTCCTTCGTCAACGGGATTTTCTCGTCGCTTCTCTCTCTCCTCACCGTCACGACCGAGAGCATGGTGCTTACCTATACCCTGAACATTTTTCTCTCCATGGCGATGATCGTCCTCTTCTACTTCCTCACCTATTATCTCCTGCATAAGCGCTTCAATATCGAGTGATCGGTGAATATAAAAGAAAAAGAGGTGCTTTTATGGGCACAGTTACCGCGGTCAGGGAGCGGATTCACCGCCTCTGTGAAGAGAAGAAAATGTCGATACATAAACTCGCTATGGAGTCGGGCGTCGCGCCCTCGACGATTAAAAATATCCTGTACGGAAAGAGCCGGAACCCGGGAATCGTAACTTTGAAAATGCTGTGCGACGGCTTTGAAATTTCTCTGCCGTCCTTTTTCGAGACGGCACAATTTGAGAATTTAGAACAGGAAATAAAATAGAATATGTAAATAATGATTGTCATATTGATATAATATCTTTTGTTTCGGGATTGTAAACTCTTTGTGATCCCCTCCGTTCGACAGAATCCGAGCGATCGCCTGCCTATAATAAAAGTACGGACGAAAGCCCGAGGAAAAAGAAATCAGGTGTCGGTATGAGAGTAGTAACGGAACGTTGTGTCGACGAGATCGGGCGGGTGGTAATCCCGCGGGATATCCGGGAGAGGCATAAGATTCTGCCCGGGGACAGCGTCAGGATTGTGGAAGAGGCGGACGGCTTTTTTGTCGAGCCGGTCACGACGCTTTGCCGCCTGTGTGGTGCGCGCCTTTCCGATGAGGGGGAATATCTTCTCTGCGACAGTTGCCTTGACGGCATCCGCAGGGAGCCGCGGGGAGACGGGAAGATTGTCCCCCTGACCTTTACCCGCCGCGTTGTCAACAAATAAAAAAGAGCGGAAGATCTGTTTTGCAGGTCTTCCGCTCCGCTTTTTATTCTTCCGGGATTTTCTTTTCGCTTTTTTGATAATACATGCCCTGATAAAGTCCGCGCGCTTCCATACGGCGGCGGATCTCTTCGATCAGGTAGTCCTTGTCACGGTTCCACGACGGCGCGAGGAGCAGATCCTCGGGCGCGTCTCCCGTAATGCGCTGCATGACAATGTCGGGGTCGAGGTGCGTCAGCACGGAGATCACCCCTTCGATGCACGCCTCCTCGGTGAGCGGGGTATATTTTCCCGCGCGGTAAAGATCGGCGAGCACCGTGCCTTCCGTCACATAGAGGGAATGGATCTTCGCCCCGAAGATCGGAAAGCGCGCGAGGTAGTCCGCCGAGCGCACCCAGTCGTCGGGCGTCTCTCCCGGCAGACCGAGCAGAAGATGCACGATCACCTTGATATGATGGCGGTGCAGAATCTCTACCGCCTCTTCAAAGCGGGCGCGCGGGTATCCGATGTTGCAAAAGCGCGCCGTCTCTTCCTTCGAGGTCTGAAGTCCCAGTTCCACCCATACATCGACGCGGTCGAGATAGGACTCGAGCAGAGCCGCGATCTCCTCGGTGATACAGTCGGGGCGCGTCCCGATCGAGAGGACGACAATGCGCGGATCGACCGACAGCCCCTCGTCATAGCGGGCACGGAGTACCTCGGGCGGGGCGTAAGTGCCCGAGAAATTCTGAAAATAGAGAATGTACTTTTTCCATTTCGGACGGGTGGAAAAATATTTTGTCACCTGTGCGCGGATCGGCTCTTCCTTCGGCAGGTGCTCGCCCGCGCCCCGCTCGCCGCAGAAGATACAGCCCCCGACCCCGACGGTGCCGTCGCGGTTCGGACAGGTGAAACCGCCGTCCACGCAGATGCGTCGCACGGCGGTTTCGTATGTGCTTTTCAGATAGGAGTGAAAACTCCGGTAGATCTTCATGATTTCGGCACCAGGAAGGAGAGAAAGCCGAGCACGCCGTAAGACGCGAGCGTCATGATGATGCCGCACCCGACGACGCCGAGGAAGACGGCGAGGAGAGAGCGCTTTTTCGGCAGATCGAAGAGCGCCGCGACGAGCGAGCCCGTCCACGCCCCCGTCCCGGGGCAGGGGAGCATGACAAAGAGGAGCAGTCCCCAAAAGGACACCCGCAGGATTTTCTCCGAGTGTTTGTCCGCTTTTCTACGGACCCAGCCGACGATTTTTTCAAACGGCTTGAATTTTTCGAGCCAGGTGAGGATCTTCGGGATGAAGAGCAGGATAAAGGGCACGGGGATCATATTGCCGACGAGCGCGGCGAGGAAGTTCTGCCAGAAGGGAAGCCCGAGCACCGCCCCGACGGGGATCGCAGCGCGAAGCTCCACGATCGGCGCCATCGAGATCAGAAATACATAAAGAAGGGGATTCATAAATTTTCTGTTTCCTCTGTTTTTTGAGAATTGTCGCTTGGCATATCACCGAGGCGGGAGAAGCGCTCGACCGTCCGCCCGCCCGGCAGAAGTGCCGGGGTGTTCCAGTTTTCGAGCGGGCGCACCCATAGTCCGCCCTCCCCGTACAGGGCACGGTAGACGACCATCGGTTCGGTCGTCTCGGAGTGGCGCGCGATGCCGATCACTTCGTATTCGTTCCCCTTGAAGTGGCGGTAGCGCCCGGGGCGCGGGAGCTTTCCGTTCATGTCCTTTTCCATCGGGCTTTACTGCTCTTCGGAAGAGGGTTCCGGTTTTTCAAAGCCATGGAAGCCGAACAGCCGCGAGAAGACGCGATAGCCCTTCAGCTTATCAAGGAAGATCGCGAGATAGAAGAGGACGCACCCCACCATCGCGATCATGATGTCTTCCATCGTGTCGGCGACGGGGGATTTTCCGAGGGCGATGGATTCTTCCACCCGCTGAGAGTCTCCGCCCGTGATGCGGTCGACATTGTATTCCCAGACTTCCCACAGTGCCGCGATGCCCATCGTGAAGACGAAGACGACAATCATGGCGCCGACGGGGTTCATCTTTCCGTCGGTCCAGCGCATGAGGAAGACGAAGACAAAGAGACTGCAAAGGAAGCCGAAGTAGGCGTGCATAATCAGATCCCAGCAGGGGATCTTGTCGTAGAATTCGCAGGCACTGCCGAGATCCGACGCAAGGAAGACGAAGAGCGTCGAGGCGGAAGCGAGCACGGTCGGGAGCGGCTTTTTCGAGAGGACGCCGTACACCGGGACGGTGAAGGGGAGCAGCGCCGACGCCGGCACCTGTAAATACATGACGGCACCCGTACCGCCGCGCACGGCATACAGAATACAGAAGAGAAGCGCCAGCGCCTCCGCCACGATCCCGGGGATCCAGGGGAGAAGCGCGCTTTTCTTTTTTCCGTCGGTTGTGAGAAGATTTTCTTGCATACGCATATTTCACCTCATAGTTTATGAATACAAAAGGTATTTTATCAGATGAGAAGGAAAAAGTCAAGATCCGACGGAAGAATGAAGCAAAAGTGTCTACACTTCCTTCACAAGGGAGAGCAGGGAGAAGTCGAGCATCAGAAGCGCCGCGGAGAAGAGAAGTCCGCCTACGATGTCGGAGAACCAGTGCACCCCCGACAGAAGCCGCCCGACGACCGTGATTCCGATGAGTGCCGTGGCAGTAGTATCAAAGAGAAAGAGAAGTCTCTTCTTTCGCGGAAAAAGCCGCCGAAGCGTCAGGATCGCACTTCCGAAGATCGTCACGACGATCATCACATGGGAGGAGGGGTAGGACGCCTCCGCATGCCCACCCATCAGGACGGGACGCGTATTGATAACGACTGCCTCAAAGAAGAGATAAAGACCGATCAGAAGAAGGTAAATTCCCCCGAGAAACAGGAGCGCACGGTCGACTTTCAGAAGGCTTTTTCTTTTCATCAGCTGGTAAAAGCCGAGCATCGCGAAGAAAAAGGCGACAAAAACCGCCCCGATCCCGATAAAATCGGTGATGTCGTACCAGAGCGGGCGGTAGCCGAAAAGCTCCGAGAAGAAGAGATTGACCGTCGAGAATCCGACGGTAGATCCGTCGGGCGCGATCGCCCCGATGTCGACGTGCGTAAGTGCGAGCGTGTACAGGACAGCGAGAAAGAAGAGCGCCGCTGTGATAAGAAAATTCCGTTTCGTGTTTGTCTTTTGCATGTGAGTTTCCTCCGATTCGTTGTCAGTCGTGGGACTGCAACATCATTATCGGGGAAGAGAGGGAAAAAGGCAAGACACGATCCGTCACACGACGAGCGCTCGCGTGACACTTTCCGTCACGCTAACGGAAAATGCCGCCTGCACCGCGGGAGAAGAGGAGAGGTGCCGCTTTGGCAATGAAGAAGAGAAACAAAAGCGCCGTCACATAGGGCTGTCGCGAGAGGGCGAAAAGCAAGATCGCCGCGGCGTGAAGCAGAAGAGAGGAGAGCGTGAGCGCCGTTCTCACCTTTCGCGCGGCACCCGAAAAAATCATTTCCGCAAGACCGAGAACCGAGAGCGCGATCAGCGAAGTAAAGTACAGGACGCGGATCACGGAAGATGTCCCTTGATAAGAGAGAAGATTGACCGCGTGGACAATTTCTCCGTCCCGCATGCCGAAAAGAGGCAAGAACAGGAAGACAAGAAGGATAAAATCAAGTACGCCATAAAGAAATATTTGCAATTTTGAGAGATTCGAGCGGTTTTCTTCTTCGGCGAGCGAAAGAAGTTCTTCGGAAGAGAGTAGCTCGTCGATCGAAACCGAGAACACCGCCGAGAGCACTTTCAGCGACTCTGTGCTCGGGTATCCCCTCCCGCTCTCCCATTTGGAGACCGCCGTGCGGGATACATAGATCTTTTCGGCAAGCTCTTCCTGCGTCATGCCGCGCGCTTTCCGCAAAGTCTGAATTTTTTCGTGTAATTCCATAGGATTTCCTTTCTGCCGACAGAACGTCGACGGCACGGAGAAATCGGGTTAGTTTGTCCGTCGTGTCAGACAAACGACGCTTTCTACATGCCCCGTCCCGGGAAAGAGATCAAAAGGCGTCACGGTACCGACCGCGAAACCTTGCGGCGCAAGACGGGAGACATCGCGCGCCAGCGTCTCCGGATTGCAGGATATGTAAACAATTCTTTTCGGATGAAGGGACGCGACAAAGTCGAGCGTTCGCTCGTCGCACCCGCCGCGCGGCGGGTCGAGGACGATGACATCGGGGCGGATCGGGGCACCGCGCTTTTTCTCCGCCGCGCGGAGAAGTCCCTCGGTATCGGCGGCGTCTCCCGCGTAGAAGTGCGCATTTTTGATTCCGTTTGCCTCGGCGTTCTCTTCGGCACAGCGGGCGGCACTCTCCACGATCTCCACGCCGATGACCTCGGCGACATCGCGCGCCATCGAAAGACCGATCGAGCCGACCCCGCAGTAGAGATCGAGGAGCGTCTCGCGTCCCGTCAGCGCGGCAAGCTCTTTTGCCTTCGCGTAGAGGAGCTCCGCCGCCGCGTGATTCACCTGATAAAAGGAGGGGGCGGTGATGCCGAGCGACACCCCCGCGAGCGTGTCGTGAATGCGGTCGGCGCCGTAAAGGAGACGGTAGTCGTCTCCGAGAATGACATTGGTATTTTCGGGGTTGTAATTCAAGAGGATTCCCACGATCTCGGGGTGCGCGGCGCGCAGAGTAAAGACGAGCGCTTCCTCACCGGGAAAGGACTTCTCCCCGACGACAAGCGTCAGGAGCACCTCGCCCGATACTTCACCTCGGCGGAGGTAAATGTGCCGCAGAAGTCCCCGTCCGCTCTCGGGATCAAATACCGTGAGGCGATGTTTTTCAAAAAACGCGCGTAGCGTCTCAAGAATCGCGGAAAAGCCTTCCACCGCGAGCGGGCAGTCCGCCGCCTCGGTGACGCGATGGCTCTTTGGTGCGTAGAAGCCGATTCTGTAACCGCCTTTTTCCTCTTTTGCGATGGGGTATTGCGCCTTGTTGCGGTAGCCGACAAGGCGGGGGGAGGGAACGAGCGGGGCGATTTCTGTATCGGGAAGTCCCGCCTTGCGGAACGCCATGCGCACCGACTGCTCTTTCTGCCGGCATTCCTCGGAATAGAGAATGTCCCGATAGGCGCAGGCATGGCATACGGGACTTTGGCATCTTTCGCTTGTGCGAAGGGGGGAGGGAGTGAGAATCTTCGTTGTTTTCGCGACGGCATAAGTGCGGTTCACCTTGATGACGAGTGCCTCGACGATCTCGCCCGTCACTGCCCCCGAGACGAAGACGGTGAAGCCATCCGGCTTTGCCACACCGTAACCGAGGTGATTCAGGTCAACAACGGTAAGTGTAAGTTTTTGATTCTTTGATAGCATAAAAATATTCCGTTTGTAAAGTTATCTTGTCAAATTAGATCTTCTTTCAGAGAGTTCCGGAATTCTTTCGGCGTGACTCCGTAAGAGGCTTTGAACATTTTTGTGAAGTAGGACGCGTCGGTAAAGCCCGTCTCATCGGCGATGTCAATGACCGTTTTTCCCGTGTTTTCAAGGAGGGAACGCGCCGCCTTCAGACGGTAGGCGATGATGTACTGGTGCAGGGTGATCCCCGCCTTCTTCTTTAACATCTGACTGACATAGAAGGGGTGATAGCCGAAGATCGCGCCGATCTCGGTGTTCGACAGCTCCTCTCCGCAGTGCTCGCGGATGTATTCGTCCATCGCCTCCACCATGCGGGTGGGGAGCGCGTTTTCATCGGTGATTTCCGCCACGCGCAGAAGCTGTAATTTCAGAAGGGAAGACACCGTCGCCCGATAGTCGCCGAGCGCGCTGACAAACAGATTTGCCATACGGAGATAGGCGTCCTTTTCCGCCGCCATGTCCTCGATGAAGAGGGGGCGGTCAAAGGGCGCGGCATCTGCCGTCCGACGGATCGGTGCCCCTTCCGGTGCGGGCGCGGGGAGTGTCGGCAGACGGTCGGTGGGGGCGTTCGCTTCACAGAGCAGATCGAAATTCAGCACCACCGCGCGGAAATACTTGCTCTTTAACTTATATACCGTCCCCGCGGGCAGATAGAGGAAGTTCCCCGGGGTCAGATGTTTTTTCTTTTCTCCCTCGATTTCGATCGCGATGTCACCCGAAAGAGAGAAGAAACAGCGTGCGTCGGGCGCCGTGCGGAAGTCTCCCGCCGCGCTTGTTTCAAGCAGGGACGCCCGCCTGACAAAGGGATTGAGCAGATCAAGATTCATAATGAAGGTTCCTTTCCGAAAATCCGTGCGTAAAGTGCTTTTTGAGGTGATATTTTTCTCCCCGCCCCTGTCCGAACGGCACTTCGCGGGGAAGAACTACCGGAAAATCCGGTGTTTTATCCGCCGAATCCCCGTTTTTCTTCCATTATAACACAGGGTGGCAAGAAAAATCAACAGAAAAACCGAAAAATTTGAAAAAGCCCCTTGACAAACCCGCGTTTCTGTGTTACAATAACATGCAAGCAAAAAACGGCTCGTTGGTCAAGCGGCTAAGACACGGCCCTCTCAAGGCTGAAACGGCAGTTCGATTCTGCCACGAGTCACCATAACAGAAAACGCGCACATCGGTGCGCGTTTTCTGTTATGGTGACTCGTGCTTCTCGTCTGCGCGAGTCGCAGAGCGACGAGCGGCAGGGCGAGACATTCTTCCGCAGATCGCCGCGCGATCGAACGGCTTTGCCGCACGGAAGAAATTCTGCCACGGCGGA
>CALAFS010000237.1 GCA_937892405.1 uncultured Clostridia bacterium | reverse complement strand
TTCGGAAAGGGGCGGAAGATCTTTTGCTGTTCCGAGCATGTCGACCGCCTCTATCGCTCCGCAGGGAAGATCGGAATCGTCCCGCGGGTCGGAAAGGAGGAGCTCACGCGCCTGCTCTGTGACATGGCGGAAGCCGACGAGGCGCCCTTCTTTCTCTATTTTCAGTTTTCGAGAAATGCCCCGGGCGCAAGGTCGCATGTGTACACCGACGATGCCGGGTGCAATCTCCTGATTCTCCGCGATCCGATCGCCCTGCCGGATTACGAAACGCCGATCTCCTTAATCACGGCGGAAGACCTGCGGTATGCCTATTGCGATGTCAAGACTGTGAATCTCCTCCCTGCTGTCCTTGCATCAAAGCGCGCCGCCATGGCAGGCGCCGACGAGGCGGTGTTCCACCGCGGCGCCACTGTGACGGAATGTGCTCACTCCAATATTTCGATTCTGAAGGACGGCGTCCTGCTCACACATCCGCTCGACTGCCGAATCCTCGGCGGTATCTCCCGACGGCACCTACTCGATGCCGCAGAACGCCTCGGCGTCCAGGTCGCGGAGCGTGCCTTCACGCTCCGTGAGCTGCGCGACGCGGACGAAATCCTCGTCACCAGCGCCTCCAAGATCTGCCGCCGCGCCGCGCGCCTTGACGGCGCCCCCGTCGCCATGAAAGCCCCCGCCCTCGCTCTCCGACTCTGCCGTGAGATGTTCGGGGAGTGGGAGCAGGCAACATCCACACTATAAGGTCGTATATCAATCCACCAAAATGATTTTCAATCAGCCTTAAAGCTGATTGAAAATCGTAGAAAATCTTCCTAATTTAAGGCTATCTCGCATTTAGTATTCTTGCCCCTCCTTATTTCTATAATCGCTACTATCGCAAGCATCAGATTTTTCGCATTATTTTATTTTTTAAAGCCTTTAGCATGCCTTTTTCATAATCGTTTAATGACAGGAAATAGATAGATACCAAGTAAACAATTACATATAACATTATATGGACAAACAACTCAAGCCACGGATTGGAACAACGAATAAGCAAAATCAAATATCCAAGTGCAAGTGACAATATAATTGCCGGCATCACTTTCAATATCTCTACCCAAAAGGCTTTTACATTCAAATGTATTACTTTTGAATAGTAAATGTTCATAATGATACCATTTCCGATTAATGAGGAAGCAGCTGTTGCTATTGCGGCGCCAAGAATTCCCCACCATTGAACAAATACGATAGTAGCTACAATGTTGACGATAGCGATTAACAAATACATGCGGGCACGAAAGTAATATTTGTTTTCTACTTGTAATATTGTTAATCCTAAATTCTGTATGATATCTATCGTAAAGGGAAACATCACTGTCAACGCAATATAATATGCAATTTCGAAATTTTCCCCAGCCCATAAAGGGATAAAATCCAGTCCAAATAAAGCAAAGCCGGTTAGTATCAAAGCACATATCATAAAACTTATTCTTCCGACTTTTGAAAATAAATCAGATAGTTCTTGTGTGCTTTTAGATGTGTTATAAATTCTTGAAACCTTCGGCATGAAGACGCCCGATATCGCAGTACCGAATGGCATATAGTTCGTGTAGATTTGTGCGCCGACAGCATAAACCGCTACGACAGAGGTGTTAAACATTCTTCCTAAGATAATTTGATCGGTTTTCCAAAATATTTGATCTGCCAAGGCAGCACAAAACACACCCGCCGAAAAGAAAATAATTTTTTTTACTAAGGCGGAATCGCGATGATGATAAACTATTTTTACTTTCATTTTTTTTGAGCAATAATACCTTTTTGCTATTGCTTCAATTAAAGTAAATACAGTTTGTATGCATACGACTGTTAATGCATAGGGCGATCTTATGGTAAAAATAATTACAGTGATCGGCTGAAAGAGAGTAATAATAATTCCTAAAACTTTAATAAAGAAGAAACATTCATTCCCGTTTAATGCCGCCGTGTAAACATAACTCGTTAAGTTAATAACCAAAGTAACAGTGAGCAGTAAAATCATCCATCTGGATTCTTGTATTTCAGCTAAAGTCAAAGAGCCATTATAAAACTTTTCAAAAAAGAAGACCATCACCAAACCAAGCAACATGACTACGCCGGAAAAAATATAATAGATTCGTTTGGCAATGGCAAGCGTATTTTCTGCATTCTCGAGGTCATCTAAAGATTTGTACTTACAATAGTATCGCAACACACCTGCGGATAGTAAATTCTGCGTGATACTCAAATATGCTATAATCGAACCTACGAGCTGATAAAGACCATATTCGCTTTGACCGATATATTTCAGTAAGAGTGGAACATATAACAAATTAACAACTACATGTACTATCGTTTGTACAAATGACAATAACGCGCCTTTTCTAACTTGGTTCATAACTTTATTACATCACAATCATTTTCTGAATTTTATTTAGCGCTCATTTCTTCGCCCCGTGTATAGATAAAAACCTTTTTACAGTATAAAAAAGCAACAAAGAATTATATTTTTTGCATCGACATAAAATTTGGGGGATTTTCATTTTAGTTTGAAACTTATATGTTCCGGCACACACTGCTTGAAATATCTCGTCTTCACAAATTTTTCTTATTTTTTCCTTTTTAATTTTTCTCCCCTGCGTCTGATAACAAATTAACTGTATCAAATTGATGCCATTAGCGCAAAATGTTTCGTCCAATGCGTCATTTGTAAATTTTACAGCATCATATTTGAATTTTTTTCCGTTAATATAACATAATTTTTGACTTGGGAAATAAGCATCTTTGTATTTTTTCGTAGCGGAGTTTGTATTAGTTTGATTGTAAATATAGTCCGTTTGCGGCAAAAAAGCTATATTTTGACACTTAGAATAATACATTAAGTTAAACAAAAAGTCCTCGCCTAAAGGAATATCTACATCAAATTTAATATCACTCAATAATTTTTTTTTATAAAGCCTTGCAACTGGCGAATTTAACATCGGGATTTTATATAAAATGTCAAAATCTTTTTTTAATTCTTGTAGCGAATAAAATCGTTGTTCTGCTACGGAGGTCTTTTTTACAAAACTTCCCCAATCTTCTATAAATCCTTCAATCATTAAATCCGCAGTTGTCGCAAAATACATTAAATTTTCGCACAAAGTTTTTTCGACATAGTCATCAGCATCTACAAACATGAGATATTGTCCGGTTGCTTGTTCAATTCCCCTATTTCGCGCGGCGGATACGCCAGCATTCTTTTGATGTATCACTCGCACGCGATTATCCCGCGCTACATAGTCGTCGCAAATTTCGGCACTTCCATCTGTTGAACCGTCATCTATCAAAATAACTTCTATTTCTTGATATGTTTGCGACAAAACGCTATCAATACATTTGTATAAAAACTTCTTTGCCTGATATACGGGGATAATTACGCTAATGATTTCCTTCATAAATACCTTTTACGCCTCACGGCTTTATATATTTTTATAAAGAGAAACAGCCAGATGCAACCTTGTGCCATATCTGTAACATAGCCGCGAATAAATAAAAGTAAATTCACTAAAACAACGGCGCTCCACATGAGCGAAAGCCCACCTTTTTTACTTGCAAGCACCGTTTGGCATTTTCCTACGGCAATACCGACAATCATAGGCGCCAGCACGCCAAGCCATGAGAAATTATAATAGAATTCCCCGAGATATGAGCCGCCAAAAGCAAAAGTGTTTTCAAACATAGTGGTAAATGTTGTACTTTCGCGTAACCAAGGAATCTTTTGTACAAGTGTCGGAATTGTAGTCAAAATAGCAGCTAAATATGATTTTCCGTAGCCATATGGTTTGAGCGCAGGAAATCCATGAATGGAAACAACTAACGAAGAAAACGCAGCGCCGAATTCACCTAACAGATCGCCAATCAGCGAATTATTTCTTATAGAGAAGGAATCTGTTAACAATTCCAAAGAAAATCCTTTCGCTCTTACATTCCCTACAAAATCCAAAAAAAACGCAGAAAATATAGCAAACAAAATCGTGACGATTTTGCCAGCGAACCGAGTTTTTCTGATATACCAAAAATACAAAATGACCCAAACTATTAAAAAGCAAAACGCATTTTGCCTTGCGCCAGATAGCATCATTAGTGCTTTATACAAGAGTACGGCAAAGAAAAATAGAGTGTTTTTTTCTTTCTTAGTTTTAATACACAATAACAAAATGCATCCCGCATCGCAGATAAATGCAAGTGTATTCACAGGGGAAGGAAAATTAAGACTGTACACTCCTTTATATCCTTGTTCTATTCCAGCAATCAGCCGAGAAATGTCAATGTACAATCGAGGCAAGACACCAATAGAAAATAAAAAAATAGCCAGCGGGCGCAGTTGTATTTCCTCGTCTGTTCTATTATCCTTTAGCTTACTTTTTCGTGCGCCGACAATACATCCAAATGTTAATAAAATTTGGGAAATAAAATAAAAAAGAAATGCATTATATATATCTCCTGTACTTCCGTAATTATAGAATGGTATATAAACAACGCCTTTTATGTCAAACGCATATTTTACGATCTGCCCGCAATGAAAAAGCCAAGAAAAAGACAAAAAGATTACGATAAAGA
>CALAFS010000236.1 GCA_937892405.1 uncultured Clostridia bacterium | reverse complement strand
CGAGGCACCACTGACATTTACATAGGCGTAAGCATCGGTCAGGGTAATACTGGACCCGCCGCCGACGATACCGCCGACAAACTTTCCGCCTCTGCCGTCCGGTGCGGCGGTGGCGCTCACCGTACCCCATACGGCAACATTGGATACTGTGGAGTACATGGCGGTATGGGAGGTATAGGAATGTCCGATGATACCGCCGGTATAATATCCGATCTCCACATCGTCGTCAAATCCCTCAATCAGGATCCCTCGGGCATTGGCGCCCTCGGATGTCACAGAACCGCGGAAGGTGACATTGGTTACTGTGACACCGTGTGACTGCCCGATGATACCGCCGGTATAACTACCTGTCCTCTTGGCACCGGCAACGCCATGCGAATCGACCGTACCGGTGAAATTCACATTATCCATCACGCCGCCTTCCATCATACCGATGACACCGCCGGTACGCTTGATACCGGAGACATTTCCGCTGATGTTCAGGTTGCGGACAGTCGCATTTTTCGTGTAGCCGAAAAGCCCGGCGTTACACATCACGCGGTTGACCGACAGCCCGCTGATCGTATATCCTGCGCCGTCCAGTGTACCGCTGAAAGGATGATAATAGTAGTTCGCTGTGGATTTTTCGTAGATCAGTTCCCATCCGATGGGATCGAAGTCCCCGGTATCGGTCAGGTCGATGTCCTGCGTCAGAACGAAAGTCAAACCTTCGCAGGTGTTGCCCGCGTTGACATAGGCAGAAAAGAGCCGGAGCTCTTCCGCTGTGGAGATCGTGATGTTTTTGGCGACATCGGGAGGCACTTCCCTACCGTATATCTCGGTCATGGTATAGGTCGTGCGGGAAGCATACTGATCAGTAAGGGGCACGACAGTCACTTCCCCTCCGCCGATCTCTGCGGTCACGGAAAGGGTGGTGACACCACCGTAGGTGGCGAGGGTCGCCGGGATCTTTTTTCCGCCCTGCATAGCGTAGGCATACTGCCAGATATCTCCGTCTACGGTAAAAGTCCGTGTATAAGTGCCGGTCGTGCCGTCGGTTGCCACGGGAGTATAGGCAATGCGACTTTCCGCCACGGATTCTCCGGTCACTTCCGTACGATAAACGGTAACATCGCCACGATCGGGCACGGCTTCCACCATCAGATAGGTCGCCCCGTCTTTAACGACCACTTCGGCAGAAACTTCTTTTCCGTTCTGATAAGCGCGGGCATGCTGCCATGTGCTGTCCACCAGCACTTTGACAGTCAGGGGGCAGTCGAAGAGCAAGTCATTCATCTCATCGGTGACATTCAGTACAATGGTGTTTGCCTCCGCGCTCTTGACGGTCAAGGTGGCGGTATCGCGTTCCTGTCCGTACTGTGCCGCCAGAACGAAGGTAGTCATCCAAATATTCTTCTGTGCGGAAATGGCGGAGAACATAGAGGACAGATGGTTGTAACTGTCGCCCATGCTGTGGTAATGAACGCTCATCCATTTCCCGTAAAGGTTGGTGACCATCGTTTCGGTATCCGCCGGAAATCCGCTGAAGGAATTGGTATAGTTATAATTGATGCTGTCGACATCGTTGATCGCCGCTACTGTGCCGCGTCCGGCAATATACAGGAGCGAGGAGAGAGTCGCATCGTTATAACCGCAAGGATAGCCGATGATACGGGAAGGTGCGGCACCGGCGCTATTGATCTCCTTGACGCCGACATAGAAATCCATCCATGCCAAAGCGGAATTGATGGTCTTATATTCCCCGGAGGAGAGATGATAATGTCCGTGCGACTGCACTGTCTGCCCGGCAAGGCGCTGCCTCCGCCATGTGACTCCCGTCTCATGATAAGTCTGTGTGGGCGCCATAAAGGTGATGGGAACACCGTAGATGGCAGAGAGAATATTCCA
>CALAFS010000235.1 GCA_937892405.1 uncultured Clostridia bacterium | reverse complement strand
CTTCATGAATGTGAAAAACTCCGCCCCGATGTCATCATCATCGACTCGGTGCAGATGCTCTCGAGTCCCACTGTCACCTCCGCACCCGGCAGTGTCGCCCAGGTGCGTGAAGGCGCGATGACCTTTATCGAATACGGAAAAACCAAAGGCGCCGCCGTCTTCCTTGTCGGGCATGTCAATAAGGAAGGCGGGATCTCCGGACCGAAAATTCTCGAGCACATGGTGGACGCCGTTCTTTATTTTGAAGGCGAACGCACCAATTCCTACCGCATCATCCGCGCGATCAAGAATCGCTTCGGCTCGACCGATGAGATCGGCGTCTTTGAGATGAGCGAGCACGGGCTGGTCGAGATTCCGAACCCGAGCGAGGTCATCATGGCACAGCGTCCGAAGAACACGAGCGGCTCCTGCGCCGGTTGCGTCATGCAGGGCACGCGTCCGATCATCTCGGAAATTCAGGCGCTGGTGACGAAGACCTCCTATCCCGCCGCTAAGCGTACAGCGGACGGCTTCGATTATAACCGCATGGGACTTCTGATCGCCGTGCTCGAAAAGCGTATGGGGCTGAAATTCTATGAAAACGATGTCTACCTGAATGTCGCGGGCGGCATCCGCCTCGACGAGCCGAGCGCCGACCTCTCCATCGCCATGGCGCTTATCAGCGGGATCACCGACCGTGTCGTCCCCGACGATCTCATCGCCTTCGGCGAGATCGGACTCTCCGGCGAGGTGCGCGCCGTCTCCCATATTGATTACCGTGTCAAGGAGGCGATCCGTCTCGGCTTCACCAAGATCGTGCTGCCGAAGACCTGCCCGACCTCTCACCTGAAGGTGCCGCGCGGCGTCGAGCTGATCGGAATCTCCAATATCTATCAGGCGCTCGCCGCCATGCACCTCAAAAAGGCAGACGAAGAATAAAAAAGAAGAAAATCCGCGTTCCGTTGTCGAAGCAGGCATCGTGACCCGGATTTTCTTTTTTACATAAGATTGTGCATTTTGCACAATTCCATGGTCGCTTTTTCTACATCGGATAGCCATAAACTTCAAAAAATCTTCTTGCAATCGTCATGAAAATAAGGTATAATAAAGCCAAGATGGTTGAATGACAATTCATACCGCAAAGTAAGACAAGGAGTAACAACTTTATGGAAAAGGTTTTCACGAAAAGCATCAGAAATGTTGCCCTCCTCGGGCATAGCGGCGGCGGAAAGACTTCGCTCGCCGAGTCCATGCTCTACATTTCCCGCCTGACCGACCGTCTCGGTACGGTGACGGACGGAAATACCGTGTGTGACTTTGATCCCGAAGAGATAAAAAGAGGCTATTCCGTGTCCGCCGCGCTGGCTCCCATGCTGTGGGACGGCACGAAAATCAATATATTGGATACTCCCGGCTTTTTCGACTTTGAAGGTGAAGTCCGTCAGTGCGTCAGAGCGGCGGATGCCGCCGTTATCGTCGTGGACGGTAAGTCCGGGATTCAGGTCGGCACGGAGCTCGCATGGCGCCTTGCCACCGAGGCCGGGATTCCGAAGGCGTTCTTCATCAACCGCTTTGACGATCCCGAAGCAAGATTTTATAAGGTCTTCGGCGCGATCCGCGAAAAATACGGTCTGACCGTTTGCCCGATTCAGATTCCGATCATCGACGGCGATACCGTCATCGGCTTTGCCAACCTTGTGGAAATGTGCGTTTATACCTTTGAGAAGGCAACCGGCGAATATGCGAGAAGTGCGATTCCCGAGAAGTTCAAAGAGGTCTGTGCCGAATATCATAACATTCTTCTTGAAGCCATCGCACAGACGAGCGACGAGCTGATGAATAAATTCTTTAACGAAGAGCCCATCTCCCGCGAAGAAGCGCTTGAGGCGATCCATCAGGGTATCATCACGGGCGACATTCTTCCCGTGTTCTGCGGCTCCGCATTGAAGAACTGGGGTATCAAGACACTGCTTGATACGATCGCGGAGTCCTTCCCGCGTCCCACGGCAAGAAAGGTCGAGCATATCCTCACCGAAGACGGAGAAGAAAAGGAAAAGCCCATTCTCCCCGACAGTGACGAAACCTCGCTCTTCGTGTTCAAGACGGTTGCCGATCCCTTTGTCGGTAAGATGTCTTTCTTTAAGGTGATGAACGGCGAGCTCCGCCGTGATATGACTCTGCGCAATACCCGCACCGGCGCTATGGAAAAGATGAATAAGATTTTCATGATGCGCGGCAAAAAGCAGATCGACGCCGAGGCATTTGCCTGCGGCGACATCGGTGTGACGGCGAAACTCGCGAACACCAATACCAACGATACGCTCACCACCGCGGCGGAGAACTTCCGTTACCGCCCGATCGAATATCCCCGTCCCTATATGACGATGGCAATCACGCCGAAGGCGAAGGGGGACGAAGACAAGATTTCCGGCGGCATGGCAAGACTCCTCGAGGAAGACCTGACGCTGAAATACGAAAACAATGCCGAGACCAAACAGCTGACCGTCTCGGGACTCGGCGACATTCATCTCGATATCGTCGTCTCCAAGCTGAAATCCCGCTTCGGTGCCGCTGTCGACCTTACGAAGCCGCGCCTTGCTTATCGCGAGACCATCAAGAAGACGGTCGAGGTCGAAGGCAAACATAAGAAGCAGTCGGGCGGCTCCGGTCAGTACGGTCATGTCAAGATCCGTTTCTCTCCCGGAGAGGCGGAAGGTCTGACCTTTACGGAATCGGTCTTTGGCGGTGCCGTACCGAAGAACTTTTTCCCGGCAGTTGAGCAGGGACTCCGCGACTGTATGCAGAAGGGCGTGCTCGCCGGTTATCCGATGGTGCACCTCGCCGCCGATCTCTACGACGGCTCGTACCACGAAGTGGACTCGAACGAAATTTCCTTCAAGCTCGCGGCAGGCATTGCCTACCGTGAGGGACTTCCGAAGGCGAATCCCGTCATTCTCGAGCCGATCGGTTCTTTGCGTGTCACCGTTCCGGACACTTATGTCGGAGATGTCATGGGCGACCTCAATAAGCGCCGCGGCAGAGTCATGGGCATTGAGCCGCTCCATGACGGCAGCGGGCAGACGATCGTTGCCGAAGTGCCCTATGCCGAGATGACCGATTATGTCATCGCGCTCCGCGCGGCAACGCAGGGACGCGGCAGATTTGATTTTGATTTCCTCCGCTATGACGAGGTGCCCGCCGCCCTCACCGAAAAAATCATCGCAGAAGCGAAAAAAGAGGGCTGATCCCCACCCAAAGGCAAAACTCCCCGTTTTCGGCACGCCGAAAACGGGGAGTTTATATTATTTCATATATGAATTCGGGCTTTTCCCTTGACTCTTTGCGACAAATATGTTAAAATATAGTGTCAGAATATTGAACTTCCGAAAGGAAAACTCAGCGATGGAAGATTTAAGACACGAAAATCCGACCGTATACGATACCCCGGCATATAAGAAAAGAAAGCGCCGTCTCGGCGACCGCAGAGACGGAAGAAAGCTGCGCTCCCTCTCGCCCATGCACTATGTCGAGCCGTTCATCATGAAGGAACGCTCCGACGCGCAGAACCATTTTGAAGATGTCATCGACATCACCAATGCCGAGGCGTATCTTGCCGAAAAGCATAAGGCGGGGTATACCGATCTCGCTCTTTTACATATCATTCTTGCGGCATATATCCGCGTGGTTTCCGAGCGTCCAGGTATCAACCGCTTTATCGCGGGACAGCAGATCTTTGCGCACAATACCATTGAGTGCGTTATGACCATTAAGAAGGAGCTGTCGCTCGAGTCGCCCGATACCTGTATCAAGGTCGAATTCGACCCCCGCGACTGCGCGCTCGATGTCTATAAAAAGTTCCAGACCACGGCGCATAAGGCGATTTCGGACAATACCGATTTCGATAAGACGGCAAGGATCCTGACAAAGATCCCGCGCCTTCTTTTCCGCTTTGCCATTTCCTTTTTGCAATTTCTCGATTACTTCGGTCTGATGCCGAAGAAGCTTTTGAAGGTCAGTCCCTTCCATGGCTCGCTGATTATCACTTCGATGGGATCGCTCGGTATTCCTGCGATCTATCACCATCTTTATAACTTCGGCAATCTTCCGATCTTCATCTCCTACGGCAACATTTTCTCCGCCGATGCGGTAAAGGCAGACGGAACCAAAGAGCGTCATCGCTTCGTCACCATCAAGGTCGTGACGGACGAGCGTATCTGCGACGGTTACTATTTTGCCTCTGCATTCAAGCGGTTGAAGAGATATATTCTTCACCCCGAGATCCTCGATAAAACTCTGACCGAAGTCAAGGAAGATGTTGATTAAATAAACAAATCCATACAAAAAAGCGAGGCAGTTTATATACCTCGCTTTTTTATATCTTCTACAATCGCGGCGATCGCTCCGTCCTTTGCCGGGCATGTGACGCGGCTTGCGACATCGAGAAGTGCCGGCACCGCATCGCCGACGGCATACCCGATATCCGCGGCGCGAAGAAGCGAAATATCATTTTCAAAGTCTCCGACCGCGAGTGCCGCCCGTGCACCGAGCGCTTTTTTGAGACGCAACAGCGCCGCTCCCTTGCCGTTTTGTTCGGCGAGCAGCTCCACGCCTGTCGGGAAGCTGCGGACGATCTCATATCCATCGTGCGGCGCCGTCCCCGCACGGCACAGCAGCTTTTGCGCGTCCTCTGCGGTCTTCGTGATAAATACCGTTTTATATACCGAAGTCGGGTTCAGGGAAAGGATTTGTTTTTCGGCGTCTTCGGGCGTGAGAATATGGTTTCCGTCCGTCCTATAAAAGATCACATGTTCGATTCCGTCCGTCTCCTTCATCGCGGCGAGAAGTGGCGGGAGCATTCCTTCGTCACACAGACCGTCATAGAGCACCTCACCCGTTCGCAGGTCTTCGATCCGCGCACCGTTCAGCCCGACCGTGTAGGTGTTCGGTGCGAAGCCTTCAAAGCGCTCGGAAAGAAAGGAAGGCGTGCGTCCGCTGATAACGGTAAAGAATCCGCCGCCGTCCTGAAATTCTCTGATGGCACGGCGGTTTTTCTCCGACACTTCACCGCCGACCGACAGCGTGCCGTCCCAGTCCGACGCAAGAAGAATCCCCGAAAATCTTTGTTCTTTCTTCTTCATTACTTCGCGAGAAAATCCTCTCTGATCGGTGTAAATACATCGACGATCACCGAGTCTTCGAGCGCTACGGTACCGTGTACCGCGCCCGAAGGAATATAGACGCTGTCCCCGACAGCAATACGCCGCGTTTCACCGTTCAGCGTGAAATCGAAGCTCCCCTTCGCAACATAGGACACCTGCTCATGTACATGCGTGTGCGGCGTTCCGACGCCGCCTTTTTTGAAGGTGACCTCCACCATCATAAGAGTGCCGCCCGTACCGAGAATCCGTCGGGATACGCCCTCGCCGCAGTCGGTCGGGATAACTTCCTGATTTTTCACAAACATGCTTTTCGCCTCCGTCTTTTGCTGTCATCATTATAGCAGACCCGCTCCGCGCTGTCAAGGCGCAGAACGCACAAAATATCCCCGTTTTCCGAGAGAAAAAATTTATCTCGGAAATTTCGGAAAACCACTTGCAAAATTGCGCGGATCGTGTTATACTATAACTACCGATCGGTAGTCAACATATGAACAAACAATCGGATGGGAGACCGTATGACAGGAACAAAAGAAAAAATACTTCTCGCGGCTTTGGATCTTGCCGCGAAAGAAGGACTCGGCGCCGTTTCCATGAGCATGATCGCAGATAAGGTCGGGATCAGAAAGCCGTCGCTTTATAATCATTTTACCTCAAAAGAAGAATTGACAGAGGCGATGTATGCCTACCTCCGGGACGCGGCGAAGAAAAAAGAATCGCCCACACCCTCCGAATATGAAAAGCTCTTTCAAATGAGCAGTGCGTACGACATTCTGAAAACGGCGACAAATGCTTATCGGAAGATGACGCTCGATCCGAATATGCGTACATTTTATAAAGTTCTTTATTCCGAGCGCACGCACAATCCGACAGCCGCAAGAATTCTGACCGAAGAAACGGAAAAAATGATCTTCGCCACAAAACAGCTCTTTTACGCTTTGGAAGTACATCACCTTTTGCATTTTGAAAGTCCGGATATGAGTGCTCTCGGTTTCGCCATGACGATTCACGCGCTGATGGATTATGAAGAAGATTGCGCCACCGGCGGCGAAGTCGGAGAAAAGAACAAAGCTTTGCTTGATGACTATCTTCATTGGTTCTGCGAAACCAATGCCGCGAAGGAGGCGGAAGAATGAAACAGGGAAAAAAGACATTTCTGAATGTTTGCGGTCTGCTTGGTGTGCTGAGTTTACTGTCCTATACGGCGGCGGTTGTCTTTTCACCCCTTGCGTATCCCGGATACGACTGGCTTTCGCAGGCGGTCAGCGATCTGAGCGCGGCGAATGCGCCGTCCCTCTCTCTTTGGAACCGCCTGAGCGCTATTTATAATGTATGCGAAGTTCTTTGCGTCATGATGGTGTGCGTTGGCGTACAGGGAAGAAAGACAAAGCTTCTTCGTGTCGGTATTTACCTTTTTGCCGCGATGGAATGGGTGTCGGCGGTAGGTTATCGCATGTTTCCTCTGAGTGACAGCGGCTATGCCGGCACGGGACAGGATTTCATGCACATTCTGACGACGGTTCTTGTTGTCGCGCTTTCGATCACTTCTCTGACCGTTATCATCATCGCGGGAATCCGCTCGAAGGAATGTCGCTCCTACGGCATCTGCGCGGCGGTCGCCCTCCTCATGATGCTTGTCGGCGCCATGGGATTGAACCTTGTACCCTCCGCGTACTTCGGCGTTGTCGAACGCTTCAGCGTTTTCGCCGCCACGGGGTTCAACGCGGCACTCGGTCTTCATCTGTTCTTTGAAAAACTCGCATAGAAAAAACGCGCCGCAAAACGGCGCGTTTTTTCTATGCGGCAGAATATGTCTTTTGAAAAATCGAAAAAATTTGTTTCGCCCTCTTGACAAATCGAATTGACAAGAGTATAATACATATTGACAAAGATATTTGTCATTTGGACAAACATAATTGTCAAGGAGGATGCTATGATATTGCGCAATCGGTTGAAGGAACGCAGAGCCGCGCTGAATGTCAACCAGCAGGAGATGGGACAGCTGTGCGGGGTGTCGCGGCAGACGATCAGTCTGATCGAACGAGGGGATTATTCACCCTCTGTCAACCTTGCACTGACCATTGCCAAGGTATGCGGCGTCTCGGTAGAAGACATTTTTTATTTGCAGGAGGAAACGGAAAATGAAAATGCAAAATGATGAAATCAGATCCGCCAATCGGAAAGCAATGCCGAAATTTCTTATCGCCATCGGCATTTGTGTGATCGTGGGCTTTACAGGCGGTTTTCTCGCCTCGTGGTATGGTCTTGACGCATTGACCGGCGGACTCAAAGGTGCGGGGGCATTTTTCGGCACATATATCGCCCCGTGGGCAATGCTTGCGATCGTGATCGCACTGCCGCTCGTCTGTGTGCCGATCTACCGGAGCGCAAAAAGACAGGCAGACACATGGGACGGGGAGAATGAAGAGATCTACGCGGCAGTCGATAAAAAACTTTCGCTGGCGCTCTGGATCTCCAATGTGGCGTTCATTCTCGCTTACTTTTTGATTGCGGCGTCCTATTCGGGCGGGTTCGCCATTTTTGAAGACAAGACAAGGACCGCGTTCTTCTTTGTCGCCATTGTTTGTATGTTCGCTGTCATCTTTGAAACAATTTTCATCGGGCAGAAATGCGTCGATACCACAAAACGCATGAATCCCGAAAAGGAAGCGTCCGTTTACGATCTGAAATTTCAGAAGAAATGGTTTGACAGTTGTGACGAGGCAGAGAAGATCATGATCGGTAAATGCGCGTATAAAGCCTATACCGCCACCTCGAAGGCTTGCTCGGTGCTTGCCGGTGTGCTCGCGGTTTGCGCGCTGATCTTTGACATCGGCTTTTTGCCGTCCTTTTCGGTGTGTTTTGTCTGGATTGTCAATCAGTCGGTATATTGCAAAGAAGCGATGAAATATAACAAAGCCGGAACGAAAATCCGTTAGGGGCAGTCGGTGAAAACTATCGCCGTCGCAGGGAGAAGAAAATGCAGAATTTTACTTGGTTGGTTCTTCTGTTTCTCGTTTTTGTTTTCATATTACAGCGACGGGAAAGGAAGATTGCCGTTATCGGACATATTTTGAAACGAAAAAAACAAAAGAAGGAGAATACACCCATGAAAGAGCTGGCAAAGCAGTTTATCGGAAAAGAATGTATGATTTATACTTTGGCGGGAAGCGAATCTCCCGTCAAAGGTAAGGTGAAAGAGGTCACAGACGGCGGCATCATCGTGGAACGCGCGGACGGTATTGAGGCGATCAACCTCGATTATATCGCCCGTATCCGTGAGTGGCCGCGTGACAAGAAAGGGAAAAAGAAACAGCTTTTTATCGAGTGATCCTCGCCCATCAAAAAAGCCGCCCGGGAGGGCGGCTTTTTTGATAAGAATTACACCGAAAGATTCGTCAGAAGGATAGAAGCGAAGATAAAGATCAGACCGATCAGGATATTTTTCGTTATCTTCTGTTTGAATATCAGCGTGTCGCAAAGAACGGTCAAAAGCATTCCGATGCCGCGAATGAGGGGATAATATACGGCAGAAGGCAATTCTCCCGCCGCCAATGTGGAAAAATAGGAATAGATATAGATCATTACCGCGGCGAGTGAGATCAGCACGGCGAGCTTCTTTCCCGAGGCGGCGTTTTCGGGAAGAATGTTCCTGCCGTGCACCGCTTTTTCAAAGATCATCACGACGGCAAAGCAAAGAAAGACAACAGCAAAGGTCATGAGGTTAAAGAACGCGGTATATTCCTTGCCGATACGGACGGGATAGAGTTTTTGCGTTATGCTCATTCCCGCATTGGACAGGATTAGCAATAGAATATAGATCCATACGGTCTGAAGACTTCTTTTGAGTGCACCTTTGGCTTCCTCCGTTCCGCGGGCGGCGAAGGACGCTTCCGCACCATCTGCGGGCGCCTTTTCATTTTTCTTCGCGAAGAGAAACCGGAGCGCGATCAATAGGCAAAGCACCCCCGCCCACTGCGGGATACTTACGGTCTCTCCGTCAAAAAGCAAAGGAGCGAGAAAGAGGGGAATCGCAACCGATCCGACCATGCAGAAGGCTTCCAGAAAGACAAGTCCCATTTTCTCCGCGCACAGCACCCACGCGAACATCATGATCGCGTTTGAAATTCCGGAGAGGAGCCATATCCACGAGCCGTTCCATTCGACATTCGCCCCGCCGACCGCAAAGATCACGGCACTCACGGCAAGGCAGATCGCCGCTCTGAACGCGTTGATGCGCACACTGTTGTATTCGCCGGGACATACCTTGCCGCAGCTCTTCATCGCGACGACCTTGGAAATTCCCGCAAGACCTGCGATCAATAAAAATACATATCCCACTTTCTGCACCGTGTGTCGTCAGGCAAAGGTGATGCCGGATTTCGCGAGCGTGTGCGACAGGAGATCCCGGTATTCACGGGAGGGATCGGCGATGATCTCTGCGCAAAGTGCCTCTGCCGCCCACATTCCGCCGTCAAAACAGCCTGCCATTCCGATCTCGACCTTGCCGTCCGTCGCCTCGTAAATTTGCCGTGCGATCTTTAAGGCGTTTTCTCCGTATGTGATCCATCCTGCCTGAAATACCCGCCACGCACCTTTTCGCAAGGCGTGATCGCTCCGTGTGACCTCCCGTGCGTTCTCGCCGAGAAGATACGGTCCCTGTTGATTTTCAAATCTCTCCCAGTCAAGCACCAGAAACCCCTTGAATAAAAATCCGAGATTTTTCCCTCCGCGCAAAGCGAGGATTCTTTTCGTCGTTTCTTTTAATTTTTCGGTCTCTGCCGCGTTTTCGCCCGGTAAATAATAAGAGGGGAACGCTCCGAAGTCCTCCCACAGGATCTCGACCCTCGGATCGGTCTTTTCGATGTCCGAAAGGTGTGAGAGGACGCTGCTTGCGTGAAGCCCGAACACGATCTTCAGCTCTGGATTCTTTTCGAGGAGCTCGGCGCTTACATCGTTCACGAGCTTTACCACGGCTTCCGAGATCCGTCTGCCGCCGATATTGTCTGCCGCAGTCTCGGTAAAAGACTGAAAATAGATACCGTCTTCCGCGACGGCTTGATATTCTTTATAGAATCTGTCGAGGATCTGTCCCTTCAGCGTATTCAGAAATTCATCGTCGATCGAGCGGATGTGCGCACTGGAGTGAACGCCCCAGCCCCATTCAAAGCCCCACAGAATCCGCATACCGAACTCATGGGCGTAATCTACGATCTCCCGGGCATTGACGGGGACAAAATCGTTCCAGAGAATGATGCGGTTGATCTTCAGCCTCGCGGCATTGCGGATATACTCTCTGTAATCGTTGATCGGGTGCCCCCATGTGAAAATACTGCGCGTCTCAACCTTCGGTTCAAAAACTGCCGTGTTGTCCGCGATCTCGCTTTCAAAGAATTTGCTCGGCATTTTGAGCCAGCCGGAAAGCGGCGCGTATGTTACCATAAAATCGTCGATAAAGGATGCCGCCGCGAAAAACAGATTTTCCCGCTTTTTCGCGGTGATGAGAATCTGTTGTTTGGTTCCTTCACCCGTTGACAGCGGAAGCTTGAAGGTCTTGATCAGCCATCCGCACGCCGGGATTTCTTCCTCCGTCACATGCTCCCGTACGAAAGGGCTTTCCCCGTAAGTCGACACCACGATCGAGTTTTTGTCGGGAGCTTCTTCGCCTGTCTTCACGCACGGCACCACGAACAGTGTGTATACATCGGGAATACGGGCAAGGTATTTACATAGCTCGCCGCCGAGAAATGCGACGGCTTGTTTTTCCGCACCTTCATATCGGGTATAGACGATCTGCCAGGATTTGCACAGCTCACATCGTTCCATCATTCATTTGCTCCTTGTTGTCCCATCGGACGATACTATTCTAACACAGTCCCTCGGAAAATCCAACGGATATAGCGAAATAAAAATAGGATTTTTCGAAAGCACTTGACTTTTGATTCGCGCTTCGTTATAATGAAACCATGAAAACGATTTCTTTGGATGTATTATATCGCTCCGACTATGACTGTAAAATTTTAAGTTGTCTTCGTCAGCAGTGGACGGATGTGTCACGCTATACCTGCATCTGCTCACCGAAAAGGGAAGAGCTTCTCATTCTGTTAAACGGATATGAGGCGATTTATCGCTTTCCCGACGGAAGTACAAAGACGGCGAAGGATGGCACCGTCGTATATCTCCCGACCGGGAGTGAATATCTCGTGACCTTCCACAGAACTGTTCCCGAGGAAGAAGACGCCTGTACCGTCGGCGTGTGCTATATGCTGTTTTACAACGGGGAGCGCGTGAGACTTTCGGACAGCATTGCCTTTTTTGAATGTTCGGAGGAGATTCGCGCACTGTTCGGAAAGGAGCTTTCTTTGTGCAAGCGTGCGGACAGCGTCCCCGCAGAAAAGAAAGCCGTGTTTTTCCGTCTCTTTTCGGCGATCGGAAGAAAAATCTCGTGCCCGTCCGAGGCGCTTTCAAAGAAAGTCACAATCGGAAATTTCGAAACGATCCGTTCCTCTCTTGACTACATGAACGCGCATTATGATTCCGACATCTCCTTGGAAGAGATCGCCGCGCTCTCCTATGTGTCCCCCGTATGGTTCAGAAAGCTGTTCAGAGAAAAGGTGGGCATGTCTCCCGCCGAGTACCGTACACAGCTGCGCATGCTTCAGGCGGAACGCTATATCAACTTCGGCAACATGTCGGTCAGAGAGATTGCCGAGAGCGTAGGATATCACGATGTCTCCCTCTTCATCAAACACTATAAACGCTATTTCGGGATCACCCCTCTCGCCGCAAGAAAGCAAAAACAAAGTCTGTCCTGATACAACCCCTGCCGTTTGGCTCCGCTTTTTTTGGAGAGAAAGGGATTCGCTCTCGCGCGAACTGCGCGCTCGGTCAGGGTGCGCTCTGACAGCACACTGTGCTGTCATTCAGTACCGCCCCGTTCGAATCCCCTCTGATTTTATCGCCAAACATAAAAGAACCGCCCTTCGGACGGTTCTTTTATGTTTGGCGGAGAGAAAGGGATTCGCTCTCGCGCGGACTACGCGCTCGGTCAGGGTGCGCTCTGACAGCACACTGTGCTGTCATTCACTCCGCACCCGTTCGAATCCCCTCTGATTTATCGGGAAACATAAAAGAACCGCCCTTCGGACGGTTCTTTTATGTTTGGCGGAGAGAAAGGGATTCGAACCCTTGAAACCGGTTAGGGTTTACACGATTTCCAGTCGTGCGCCTTAGACCAACTCGGCCATCTCTCCGTGCGACCTCTATATTATAGCAGAGAGAGGCGAAAATGTCAAGGGATTTTTTTGATTTTCTTGAAAAAATGAGTTATCGCGTTCCGATTGCTTCGGAC
>CALAFS010000234.1 GCA_937892405.1 uncultured Clostridia bacterium | reverse complement strand
TGAAATTGTATTAGAAAAAACATTAGAAGAAAAAACTTTGCTGTCCGAAAAGTGCGCGTGTTTCCCGCAAATACGGGGCTTTTTCGTCGGTTGCTTCCGCTGTGGCAAGGAGGTTTCAAGACCGCCTCGTTATGACCGCTTCGATATCCCTCCGTATTATTATTCAATTTTACCTATGCTCGCGACCAACTCGGCTCCGTGCCCTCCCCGGTCGCATAGTCGCCTCGCGCGCAAATCGCAGATTTGCTTTCGACGACTCCTTGCTTTGCGGGGTATCGCTTCGATATCCCTGCGCATCTTAGTATAGTATATCATGCCGCGGAAAAAAAGTCAACAAAATCTTTTTCAAAAGCTTTATTCCCGACTTTACGCCGATTACAAACGCTATCCGAAAGAAGCGGAGCTTGTACAGGCGGCGCTCGGCACCTTCGGTTTTACGGAAGTGGGACTCCCCTACCCTCTGACCGCGAAGTATCACATGAACCTGTGCGGTCTGAAAACCTGCCTCACCGCGAGAAACCGAAAAGGAGAGGAGCTGACCCCCTATGCCGAGAGTTGCATGCGGCAGATGAAGCTCTTCACCGACGCTCTTGAGACATGGGTTGCACACCTTTCATAAAAAGCAGAAAGCCGCGCTCTGTCAGTCGTATTTTCGGCAGAGCACGGCTTTTATTGTAAACTGTTCTTTTCAAATTCACGCGTTTTTATAATCTGTTCCCCATTTTGCCATAGCGTCGAGAATCGGTCCGAGAGTCTCACCGAGGGGACTGAGCGCGTATTCTACGTGCGGAGGCACCTCCGCGTAGGCGGTGCGCGTGAGGATACCGTCCGCCTCCATCTCCCGCAGGCTGTCGGTCAGCACCTTCTGACTGATGCCCTCGAGATCGCGCTTCAGTTCATTGAACCGCCACGGACGGGTGCGCAGGTTGCGGATAATGAGCAGCTTCCACTTGCTCCCGATCAGCTGCACCGTCGTCGCCACCGGGCAGGCGGGTAATTCTTCTTTTGTCAGCATATCGGTACCTCCCTGAGTCTTACCCTTTATTTTGTATGTTACACTCCGATTATAGCATACCTCGTCCGAAAATGCAAGCCTTCCCCGTCGGTTACTTTTTTGTGCCTATGTAATAAAAAAGTGCGTACTTGCAAAGGGACGGCAGATGGTGTATCCTATTCTTGCGAGAGGGCAATGAACCTCCGCAAAGAGCAAATGCAAAACGCAAGAACAAAGGAGAACCATCATGAACAAGAACACATTCCGCAAAGTGACACTCGAAAAGGGCGAGGTCGGCGTCTACGACTTCGGCACCGTGAAACTGCACGCATACAAGACGAACGATCCGATGAGCGACGAGGTCTTCGCCGTGGAAAAGGACGGGGTCGCCGTGGTGATCGAGTCCCCCTGCTTTTATGACAACATCAAAGAATTCACCGAATACCTTGAGGGGCTGACGGTGGCGGGTGTCCTCGTCTCCTATCACGGAGCGGGCGCGACCTTCCTTCCCGATGTACCGAAATACGCGACGGAAAACGCGGTCGCTTATTCCGAAAACGGAGGCGGAAAGAACCTGATCCGCAACTTCACCGCCGTCTTCGGCGCCGCGTTCGATCCTTCGGTGCACCGCATCACGAACATCATCGGTGAAGGCAGTGTGGCGATCGGCGGCATCGAATTTATCGTCCGCAAAACGGGGGAGGCATTCGACCTTGAAATCCCGGAAATCAACGCGGTCTACACCCACATGCTCGGGCACGACTGTCACTCGATCGTGGCAGGGGCAGGACATGCGAACGCGATGATCGCCGAGCTTCGCGGATATATCGCGAAAGGGTATGATCTGATCCTGACCTCTCACTACACCCCCGAAGATCTGAAGGA
This sequence comes from uncultured Clostridia bacterium, assembly GCA_937892405.1. GTDB lineage: Bacteria > Bacillota > Clostridia > Oscillospirales > CAG-272 > UBA1740. The sequence continues at coordinate 10,651 of CALAFS010000234.1, read as the reverse complement.
CGCCGAGACGAAAATCGCCTACCTCGAAGATCTGAAGGTCATCGCGGGCGAAAGCCGGAGCAAAGAGGACTTTCGCGAAAAGGTGGCTGCACGCTATCCGCAATACGGCGGCGCAAATTACCTCGATATGACCGCCGGCTTCTTCTTCGCACGGAAGTAAAAAGGCGAAACCTACGCGCCCCGCCTCCCCCTTCTTATAGGTGGGGTTCTCCCCGTCCCGGTTTCCTCGCGGAAACATCGGAAAATTCCGTATCGTTCGTGTGCCGCTGTGCGGCAGAAGGAAAAGCTATGAATCAAAACGAAAGAAGACGCTATCTGATCGACGCACTTCTCGCAGAGCGGGAGGAGTGCAGAGTGATTCCCCTCCCCACGACGGAAGAGGGGCAAAAACGCCTGCTACGCACGCTCTTCAATGTGCGCCCGCCTCTGCCCGCGGACAAAGAATTTCTGCGGGTGCAGGACGAATATCTGAAAGAAGAAATCCGCGCGGCGGGGATCACGGATTTCTGCGATCTGACCCCGATCGAAGAGGGGATTTATCTATGGCAGGGGGACATCACGCGACTGCGCTGTGACGCAATCGTCAATGCGGCGAACAGTGCCCTGCTCGGCTGCTTCTATCCGAATCACGGGTGTATCGACAATGCGATCCACACCTTCGCGGGGGTGGAGCTTCGCCTTGCGTGCGCGGCGCTGATGAAAAAACAAGGGCGGGAAGAAAAGACGGGCGGGGCAAAGATCACCCCGGCGTTCAACCTCCCTTCCCGCTATGTCATTCACACCGTAGGTCCGATCGTCCGGGGACGACTCGGAGAAAAGGAGCGGCGGCAGCTCGCCGCCTGCTACGCCTCCTGCCTTGCGCTCGCAGAAGCACATTCCGTCGGGAGCATTGCCTTCCCCTGCATCTCCACGGGAGAGTTCCGCTTTCCCGGGGAGGAAGCGGCAAAAATCGCGGTTCAAACGGTGCGCGATGTGATTCCAGAGCAAAAATGTAAAGTAAAGGTGATATTTGATGTTTGGAAAGATGAAGACCTCACCCTCTACCGCAGATTTCTCGGAAGATACGAGTCGGCTGAAAACCGCGCTTGATGAAGCGGATTCCGTCGTGATCGGTGCGGGTGCGGGGCTGTCGACCTCGGCGGGGTTCGTATATGACGGGGAGAGATTCCGCGCGAATTTTTCCGACTTCGCCGCGGTGTACGACTTTCGTGACATGTACAGCGGCGGGTTTTATCCGTATAAGACGCCGGAGGAATTCTGGGGATATTGGAGCCGGTATATTTTCCTCAACCGCTACACCGACCCGCCGAAGCCCGTATATTCCGATCTTCTGCGCCTTGTCAAAGGGAAAGATTATTTCGTCATCACGACGAATGTCGACCACTGCTTTCAAAAGGCGGGCTTTGATAAGAAGCGCCTTTTCTACACGCAGGGAGATTACGGACTGTTTCAGTGCTCTTCTCCCTGCTGTCAGAGAACATGGGACAACGAGGCAGTGATCCGCAGGATGAAAGAAGAGCAAAAGGACAGGAAAATTCCGATCGATCTGATCCCGCGTTGCCCCTTTTGCAGGCGTCCCGCGACCGTCAATCTGCGTTCCGACGACCGCTTCGTCGAGGACGAGGGATGGCACGCGGCGGCGGGACGGTACGCGGATTTTCTGCGGACGCGGCGGGGACAGAGAATTCTCTTCCTCGAACTCGGCGTCGGGTATAACACACCCGGGATCATCAAATACCCCTTCTGGCAGATGACGGCGGAAAACCCGAAGGCGACCTACGCCTCGATCAACCGCGACGACGCGCTCTGCCCCGCAGAGATCGCCCCCCGCTCGATCTGTATCCGAGGCGATATCGGAGAAGCGATCGGATGAACGAATTCAGAAGTTATTGAATGCAGAACTTAGAAAATGCAGAATTCAGAATTACGAATTCAGAATTATATAATCAAGGCTTCTTTTCTCTCTTCGCAGGTTTATTTTCCCTAAAAGGATGAAAAGGCAGAAAAGAGAATTATGCTATTCCTTATCTCCTAATTCTTCATTCTTCATTCTGAATTCTGAACTAAAAATTGATTCTTTTCTCTCGTCGCAGGTTCATTTCACCAAAAAGAATGAAAAAATGAACATAAGATAATTGTTATGTTATTTCATCATTTCTTATATTTTTTGTTATGTTTTTCGTATTTTTCTTATGCCAATGTGGAAAAACATAAGAAAATAAGGAAAAATCTCTTATGTTTTCTTGACTTCTTATGTTGTTTGTGATAACATAAGAGTATAGGAGGTGATCGCATGGTAGAAAAAGAACTGCATGATCTGATCCGACAGATACAAAAACGCGGATGCGAAGAACAGACCACCGAGGTAAAATCCGCGCATGGCGGCTGTCCCGAAAAATTATATGATACCATTTCCGCTTTTGCCAATCAGAACAGCGGAGGAACTTTTGTCTTCGGGCTGAACGAGCAGAACGGATTTGCGAAAGTGGGAGTATACGACCCGCAGGATCTTCAGAAAAAGGTAATGGAATACTGCGAGCAAATGACACCGGTCATTCGCCCCGTGTTCACGGTGTGCGATGAAGACGGCATGGTTTTTGTTTCGGCAGAGATTCCCCCGGTCGATGTCGCAGAGCGTCCATGCTTCAAAACGGCAAAAGGCAGATTACAGGGATCTTACAACCGCGTCGGAGATGCTGACAAACCGATGACGGAATATGAAGTGTACAGCTACGAAGCATTCCGAAAAAAGTACCGTGACGATGTCCGTGCGGTAGACGGTGCAGCCTTTTCTTCTCTCGACATGACGAAAATCAACGCCTATCTTACGCAGAAATGCAGTGAACGACCGAACCTCGCGATCCTGCCGCCGGAACAGCAATACGAACTGACAGGCATCACAAGAGGCGGTAATATCACGATGACGGCGCTACTGCTGTTCGGCTTATATCCGCAGGCATTTTTCCCGCAGTTAAGCATCGTCGCAACCTCTGTGCCCGGAACGGAAATGGGCGTTTTGGACGCCGCGGAAAACCGATTTATCGATTCCAAACGAATAGAAGGAACTCTGCCCGACATGTTGGACGGTGCGATCGCATTTGTCCGTGCCAATATGCGGACAGCTACCCGTATCAACAAAAAAACCGGAGAGCGGATCGACTCCCCGCAATATCCGATTGTTGCCGTCCGTGAAGCAATTCTGAATGCGCTCGTGCATCGGGATTACAGTTTTCACACCGAAGGTATGCCGATCCAACTGATTCTGTATTCGGATCGCATGGAAATTATCAATCCCGGCGGGCTGTACGGACGCCTGACGGTCGATCAGCTCGGGGAAGCGCAACCCGATACAAGAAATCCGGCACTCGTCACAGCGATGGAGACTTTAGGCAAGACTGAGAATCGCTATTCCGGGATTCCGACCATTCGTTTTGCCATGAAAGAATACGCCCTGCCCGATCCGTTGTTCATCAATACGCGTGGAATGTTCAAGGTAGTGCTTTACAACGAACCGCAGAAAAAAGCACCCGCAAAGAAATCCGAAGAAAAGAACCTCCCGATCCGCGACGAAAAGGGACTCTTGTCATTCTGCAATATTCCACGCACAAGAAGCGAAATCATCGAATATCTGAACATTCCGTCCGGACAATATGCTCTTCGCCGCTACCTGACTCCGCTGATTCAATCCGGTGCTGTACAGCTGACAAATCCGGAAAATCCGCGTAGCAAAAGTCAGCGGTATGTGACGGCAAAACACGAATAAATGTGATTATTTATTAATTGTGCAAAAAGAATCCGACATCGAATAGTCTTCCGCTGTCGGATTCTTTTTCTTTTGTTTGATTCTACCCGGACTCGTCTTCTTCGGGGCGGAGATCCGATTTTTCGGTGACGAGGTCGGTGCCGCTCGGGAGCTTTGCTACGACGATGCAGGTTACGGTCGCGTCGCCGTAGGTGGTGCTGTAATACAGGACGGTGTTAATCTCCGGTACACCGTCGGAGTTTATGCGCGTGGTGGTGCCCGACGCGCGCATTAACGAGATGATGACATCTCCCGTCACGCCCGAAAGCGCCAGTCCGACATCGGCATACGCCGGATAGGTATGCTCGGTCGTCGAACCTTCTTTATACGGGACGGTGACTTTTCCGTTTGCGTCGCTTGAAGAGTCGTTGATGAAATCCACGCTTTCCATAAGATAGGGCTTCGACTGTGTGTTGCCGCCGCCTCCCCCGCCGCTGCCGTTCGCGCCGATGTCAAGGTACATGATGTAAGCGTTTTCGTTTTTGGTTTGGAAATCCCTCGTGATCGCATATTCCCCTCCTGCCGCTACCGGAATTTCCACATAATATGCGTACTGCGAATCCAACGCCTCAAACCATTCTCTGTCGTAGGTTTTCTTGTAATTTTCTGTATCCGACGCATAGGCGTCGGTCGAATCATTGACAAATACCGTGGGATATTTATCCGCTACCGTCCCCTTTCCGATATATTGATATACTCTTTTTACCTGTTGTAAAGACTCTATGCTTTTTTCGTCACTGCTGCGCGTGATTTTATAAAGAGCAAACATTGCCTGCGCCTTTGGTGTGTTATAATACGAACCGACCACCGCCGTGATGACGCCCTCTTCTTTTACCTTGAAATTGATGGCGCGTTTGACATATTGGACACCGTCAATCTCCTGATATTTTTCTGATTCAACGGTTCCTGACAGATAATCCTGTCCTTGCACAAAACGCATTCCGTAAAGGTAACCATTCTCGCCGAGAAAGTTCCCGAACGAGCTTCTGACACCATCTTTATTATACCGCAACAGACTGTCTGCGGATATATATTCATCACCCGACAGATTATTATAACTGTCGGCAATGCCTTTGAATCCCGTGCTGTCTTCTGTTTTCGTATAGAGAATCAATTTACTGTCATCGTATTCAAGACCGGTCGCACTTTTAGCGCCAAGGGAATTATAAATTGAGTATGTGTAACTTAGTCGCTGAATTCTGACACGGATATGTCCGTTAGTAGCGGTCGAACTGCTCTGCCCTCCGACAATAAATCCCGTATTACTTGTACTCTCGAGTTCCGGCGCGTTCTTCTGATACCACAGATTGATGTTCCAACCGCTGATTGTATCTGCGACCTGCGAATTGTCCTCTCCCTCATACAAAGCGCCGAACATGATCGTTTCGTTAATGTTGAGCGGAAGATAGGTGTCATCTTTCAGATCACAGGTAGCATAAGTCGCTTTGCTGTGCAATTGATCCCATGCAAATTGCTGTCCTTTCAAATCAGAACTCGTACTCGGATATAAGTCTACGCGAAAATTAAGATGATACTTCGCGGCGTTCCAATAATAAACTCTTTTGCCGCTTACCTGATCCGCCTGATAAGTTGCCGTCATCATATAATTCAGACGACGGGAGAAGTTCTTGAAATCGATTGATCCTCCCCACCCCGGGGCTTTTCCGCCGGTGGCGGGATTCTCCGACCAGCCGACGGCGTCCGCGTCGAAGTCGCCGACGATCGCGTATTTCGAGACGACGGCGTTCGCCGAGGTCTGCGCGGGGACGGTCATATCGGCGCGGTAAACGCCGACATTTTCGAGCGTGCCTTTCACATATCCCGCCGCGAGACCGACCAGGGTGCTCTTCGATGCGGAGCGGATATGGAGAATGTCGGTATAAAAGTTTCCGACATACATGGAGGCATAATAAAGGTCGTTCTCCGACACCTTTGTCAGGTCGCTTGGCAGGGAGACGAGCGTCTTTTTCGTATCGGTGCTGTCGGCGGTGTATTGATAGATGCTGACGCCGGTCGCGTAGCTCTTGTTCGTGCCGGTCTCGATCGCGGAGCCGTAATCTCCCGTCACGCCGAACAGTCCGACGATCGAAACCTCGGTCATGGCGTCCGCTGTGCTGCCCGCGGTCTGTAATTTCCCGCCTGCGCTCTCTTTGTCGAACACGGCGGCGGTGGGACGGATCTTCAGATCGTCGAAGGAATTCGACACGGTGAGCGAGCTGACGATATGTCCGTCGCCGTCGAAGTGCCCGATAAAGGGGTATTCTTCCGTACCGATCGGCGGGATCGCGACGCCCGTCATCACGAGATCGGTCGTCAGGCGGAAATAGCTCTGTGCTCTGCCGTTGGTCAGGGCGGAATTCTTATTGAAATACCCGAGGTACTGGAGCCACGCGAGGTTGTAGAGGTGCACCTGCGTGCTGATAAGGTAAGGGTTGTCCGGACTTCCGTCGCCGCCCTCGAAATAGTTCGCCTTTGCCGAGCCGAAGGAGGTCGGGAAGTCTACCTTGCTCGCCCCGCCGATCGACAACCAGCACAAGGTCACGGCGCCGAGCAAAAGCACCGTCGTCAATACAAGAGAAAGCCCCCGTACAAAGCAATGCTTCATTTCCATCCCCTTACTTTCCAAAGGTAATCAATCTAACGCTTCGTCCGTTGCCACTAGCAGACTGCTGCTGGAAGAGATCATCTTCGAGCTGCTCGCGAACTTTGTAACGGTGAGTGCCGTCAAATCGGGGAGCGACCCGACCCGGACGGAATAGTAAAGGCGTGAATTGATCTCTCCGGCATCGTTTTTCGATATGGTGCTACTCGATCCGGTGCCCGTTCCTGTACCCGTTCCGGTTCCGGTTCCTGTACCGGTTCCTGTACCTGTACCGGTTCCCGTGCCAGTGCCTGTACCGGTGCCCGTTCCGCCCGACGAAGACGAAGAGGAAGACTTTCCGCGGCAGAAGACCACGGTCACGGTCGACGAACCGACAGCGGAAAGCTCGAGCGCCACATCCTCATATGCGGGATATTCGCGCTCGGTGGTCGAACCGTCCTTATAGGGAACCATAACCTTCCCGTCCGCATCCTTGGAAGAATCGTCGATAAAGTCCACCTGTCCCATCTGGTAGGGCAGTTCCTCGGTGTTGTCTCCCGCGCCGTTCGCCGCAATGTCGAGATACATGATATAGGCGCAACCGTAGGTCGCCTGCATATCTCTCGAGATCGCATATTCGCCCGCCTCGACGGGAATCTCCACATAGTATGCCCTGCTCTGCGGAAGCTCGGTAAAGAGGTCTCGATTGAAAATCAGCTCATATCCGTCGTCGCCCGTATTGGCGGCATAGGGGTCATCCTCGCCGACATAGGTGGTTACATATTCTTCGGTTTGCTTATTTTTGTAAACCTTTGTTACCTGTTTGACGGTTTTGATCGTTCCGTCCTCTCCTCTTTCGAGGATATGATAGAGTCCGAACATGGAGTGCGCACGAATGGTATTGGCATAAGAACCGATCACCGCCGTGATAACGCCCTTCTCGGCAATCTTGAAGTTGATCGCCTTTTTCAGATACTCGACGCCGTCGATCGTCGCATAAGCATCAATGCTTGCGTCCGATCCCGCATCGGTCAGATAGCCGGCGTAATCGCTCACATCGCCGTCGAATCTCATGCCGTAAAGATACCCGTTCCCGCCGAGAAAGTCGGAGAAATTCTCCCGTGCGGTATCATAATTCAGGAGAGTCGATGACTTGATTCCGTATGCGCCGTTGTACTTATCTCCGATCACGCGGAAGGAGGCGCTTTGGCTCATGTCCGCGGTTTTGGTATAAAGTTGCAATTTATTCTCGGCATAGGTAAGACCGGTAGCACTTGAGGCGCCCAAAGAGTAATAAATGGAACCGGCACTGCTCGCAAGCGGCTGTATACGGATACGGATATTCCCCGTCTGTCCGGTGCCGCCGCCGACAAAGTAGCCGGTGTTCGACCGGTGCGGTGTCTCGGGAGAATTCGCCATGTACCAGTGATTGATGTTCCAACCGCTCGCCGTATCGGTAATCTCCGGATACTTTTTATGGAACATAACGCTCTTATTGACATTGATGGGAAGGTAGGTTCCTTCCTGAAGATCGCAATAGCCGTAAGTGACATTCGCGGCGAGTCCGTTCCAGTTGAACTGTGCGCCGTTATTCGCGCCGCCCGACCCGCCGAACTGCGTCTCGAAACGAAAATTGAAATCCGAATTGTATCCTTTATAGTTGGAGGTCGTGACGCCGGAAATCGAGTCGTAGGATGCCGTAATCATATAGTTGAGACGCTGTGAGAAATGGCGGAAGTCGAGAGAGCCGTTCCAACCCGTGCCGGCGTCTCCGTCGCCCGAGGGATTCTCTGTCCAGCCGACCGCCTCGGAATCATAGTCGCCGACGATCGAATATTTTGAGACGACACTGCCCGTACCGTCGAGGTCTTTGACATTCGCGGCAAGGGTGAGGTCGGCACGATAGACGCCGACATTCTCAAGCGCGCCCTTCACATATCCGGCGGCAAGTCCGATGAGGGTATTGGAGGAGACGGAGTGAACATGAAGAATATCGGTATAAAACCCGCCGACATACATGGAGGCGAAGTAGACCTCCTTTTCCCCGGCGGTGCCCGAAGGCGAAATCAGCTTGTCATTTTCGTCAAGGTAATAAACCGTAACGCCGTTTTTTTCCGTATAGAGCGAATTGTCGCCGTCGCGAATCAGATCGTTATAATCTCCCACGATGCCGAAAAGTCCGACGATCGAAACCTCGGTCATAGCGTCCGCTGTACTGCCCGCCGTCTGGAGCTTATCGCTGTCCGTACCCGTGCCGAAGACGGCGGCGGTCGGACGGTAGGTGAGGTCTGCACTCGAATTCGACACCGTGAGCGAGCTGACGGTGCAACCGTTCCCGTCAAAGTGTCCGATGAAAGGGTACTCTTCCGTACCGATCGGCGGAATGGCAATACCCGACATGATGATATTGTTTTTCAGTTTGAAATAGCTCTGCGCGCGACCGCTCGTGAGATCCGGATTGAGATTGAAATAGCCGAGATACTGGAGCCATGCGAGGTTATAGAGATGGACCGGAGAACTGATGATATACGGGTCTTTTTCACTGCCGTCCCCGCTCTCGAAATAAGTCGCTTTTGCCGAACCGAAGGAGGTCGGAAATTCGACATTGCTTGCACCGCCGATCGACAGCCAGCAAAAGGTCACGGCGCCGAAGAGAAGAATGCCCGCAAGGCTCGCGGAGAGAATCCTGAGGATTCCTTTTTTCATGCGGAATCTCCTTTCTTATTTTCGTTTTTGTCGCTTTTATTCCGCCCCCAGGGTGAGGTAAAAGTCACTTCGAAAGGGGATGGGAGCGGCGATCCCGTCCTTTTGAATGGCGGGGTTTCCGATATTGACGGAGGAGACGGAAGAGATCAGGGTCGGATCGTAAGAAAGAAGAAGGTAGACGGCTTTACACGAGGTTCCGCTCGGAGATGTTTCGCCGGTTTTCATGTTGTCGGAGGAGATGGTAATGTCGAAATTTTCCGGTTTTGAACTTTCCGAAATATCGTTTTTGTCTACAAATGTTTGCATATCGCCTTTCGGAAGTGTTCCGAGGCGATAGGAAGTGCCGCTCGCGGTTGTCTCTTCCGAGAGGTCGTCAGAGGACAGGAGTATGAAGCCGACCACACTCGACAGAGCGTTCGTATACTCGCTGTCCGCGTCGTCGGGGAGGGCGGCATTATCGGGATCCGCGCCGAGAAGGAGATATTTTTTATTCGGGTTGCCGAGAAAGTAGGTCGTCTCGGTAATGGCGGAGATCGTCAGAGTATCGACGGTGTCATCGACATAAATCTTCAGCAGAAGCTGATAAGACTGCACAAGCACATCGTAGGTGCCGAGGGACGCCGTCGATTTATCCACCTCGGAGAAAAGATACCCGTCCGAAGTGTCGGTCGTGTCAATGCGGTAGAACGCGTGATCGAGGTAGATGCCCTTCGTCTCCGAACCGATTGTGATGCCCATGTCGTTTCCCCCGACATCGCGGTTGTGTGAAAACCACGAAAAGGTCAGCGTGACAGCGGAGAAAAGGCTCAGAAGTGCAAGCGTCAGAGAGGAGATCAGTTTCAGTTTTTTTCGTGTGTGTTCGTTCATACGGTGGTCGCCCCCCCTTTTCTAATGCAGAATTAAGAATTATTAAGAATTTACCGAATTCAGAACTTAGCGAATGCAGAATTAAGAATTATGAATTCAGAATTAAGAACTTAGCGAATGCAGAATTAAGAATTATGAATTATGAATTTATCGAATTCAGAACTTAGCGAATGCAGAATTAAGAATTATGAATTCAGAATGATTTTAATCAGAGATTTTTTCTCGCCGCAGGCGGATTTCACCGCGGCACCGTGAGGTGACGCTGTAGGGGTCGGCGCCCCCGACGACCCGCACGCATTACCGGGCGCTCGTGTTCCTCCGAGACATTTTCGCCTCGGTACATTGCAGAACTGATATACGACATTCTCTTTTTCGATAAAGCGATACCCCAACCGCAACGGGTCGTCGAGGGCGCCGACCCCTACAGGATGAAATTATGGCGTGGAATTCTCTTTCATGGCATGGCGATAACTTTAAGCAAAAAAGAAAAGTTGCCAAACCCCGGGGTGGGTAATTGGCAACTGGCTGACTCTGTGAGTCCCTTTAGCTTTGCGTAATAGCCTTGCGACTATTTTGCTATTATCATTTCCTAATGCAAATTATAGCGGAATCTGTCCGATTTGTCAACCTTTTTCGCGTAAAAAGGGAGGCGAAAACGATTTTTTTACCGAATCTTCACAATTTTCGCGGGTGGC